>NZ_JBDGDM010000018.1:0-71718 GCF_040908885.1 Ruminococcus sp. RTP21358st1_G6_RTP21358_211008 | reverse complement strand
GATAATTCTACCTTTCTGATAATCGTTACCTCCATCTGTTGATGGAAGCATTATACTACATTGGGACATTTTCCTTTGTGGTATATTAGGACATTATCATAAATGGTTCATATAACACAAAATACAGAAAATGAATTATTGACGCATACTACATCTTGTGTTATTATGATTTTGAGATTTGTATTTGTATCTGTAAAAGCAGGTAAGAAGTTCTTGTTTCGGGGAAGCCCGAAAGAAAAATTATGAGGGACATGGTTCCTGCCTTTTGTGATGGATAAGGTCATTTAGAATGGATTCTAAGTGGCCTTTTTTTGTTGCAAAAAACAAATACGGATCAATACCCGGAAAGGAGGAAAAACAAAAAATCAGAAAAGAAAGGAGGCCAGAAGAACTGGTGAAACGAAAAGAAAGAATCTGGTAACGGACATTTGGAAGTTATTCTGAATGTCTTTTTTGCTATCCAAAAGAAAAGGAGCATTTATATGAATAAGATCATACTTATCGGTTGCCTGGTACAGAACCCTAAAGTGGTTGCTTCAGAAGGAAAAAAGACAGCAGCATATTTCAGGGTTGCAGTTAACCGAAAATATGGACAGGAAGGTGACCAAAATGCAGATTACTTCAGCTGTGTTACATTTGGAACCAAAGCAGAGTTTTTAGGCAAGTATTTTCAAAAAGGAAAAAGGATCGCTTTAGAAGGCGAGATGCATAATGATAACTATACGAATGACAGGGGAGAAAAAGTATATGGAATGAGACTTATTGTGAGCGATATTGAGTTTGCCGACAGTAAGGGCGAAGGTGAGAGTCAAAAGGGGCATACCGGTCGCAACAGTTCCTCACAGTCATCAAGAAACAGCAGTTCGAATGCTACAGGGCGGTTCAATCAGAGGAGCTCTTACCAGAATTCGTCTTATTACCAAAACAGTAATCAGAATAAGACAAACCGGACCGGAAACAGAACCCAGAACGCACAGCCTTCACGCCAACATTCGCAAGACAGTTATAGCGTAGACGAGCAGTTCATGAACGCAGGCGGTGAAGCTATGGATGATTTTTGCTGATGGTAAAGGAGGAAAAATGGAACAGGTAGAAAAATGGTGCCGGGTGCATAAAAAAGCCTGCCTGGTTACCGGAATTATGGGGCTGCTTCTGGCTCCTTTTTTATGGCCTGTGTTTCTGGCTGTTATTGTGCAGAGCCTGACGATTGGCCTTCCAATTGCAGCAGGGATTTGCTGTTACAAATATCTAAATGAGAAGAAGGAGAATACGAATGAGAATGAACAAAAATGCCATCATGCTGAAACAAAAGAATCAGCTCCCGGTGAAGTATGCGAACATGCTGAATTGTCCGGCAGTGTTCCAAAAAGTCCGGATGAAACGCGGACAGAACCGGTAAATACGAAGGAAGAACCAGAACTGATAAGCCAGGAAACATTACTTTGGTATGAAAAGGAAGGAAAAGAACGGCTTGCTGCAATCCGGAAGAAAGCAGGTTACGAGAAAAAAACAGAGCTGGCGGTTAATAAGGATGGGATCTGTACGGTACCTGAAAAAAACGGGTACCACCGTATTGGCTTTTTTAAAGGCTATGCAGGGCGGCCGAGAGAAACTCTGGTGAAGCTGTTAAAAAACGATGGTTATACCGTCAGATCTTCTGGTACTTATCTATGGATTTCCTGGAAATGAGGTAGTAAAAAATGAAATGTAAAGCACTTAGGTGTATCTACTACAATGAAGGCAATGGATACACGGTTGCCTCCTATGTGACAGAAGAAGCCCTTCCAGAGAAAGTAAGTACCCAGAAAAACAGCCAGTACGGAATGTTTACAGCTGTTGGAAATGAGCTTCCAACAGAGGAGGGGCTTGAAGTGGAACTAAACGGAACCTGGAAAGATGGAAAGTTTGGGATGCAGTACAAAGTATCGTCTTTTCAGGTGGTACTTCCTACAAACACAGAAGGGATTAAGGCGTATCTGGCATCAGATTTTATAAAAGGGATTGGCCCGGTACTCGCAGAACGGATCGTAGACCATTATAAGGAAAAAACCTTTGAAATTCTGGAGAAAGACCCAGAGAGGCTATTGGAAATCAAAGGGATTACAAAGAAAAAGCTTATGGAAATCCTGGAAGGATATCAAAGCAGTGAGACGCTGCGGCAGCTGATGGTAGCATTATCTCCCTTTGGGGTGACACCAAGGAAGGTGGCGCAGATTCAGGAGCATTTTGGAAATGCAGCCCCTCTTATCATTCAGGACACCCCGTTTCGCTTATGTGAAATCCCAGGGTTTGGCTTTTTGACCGTGGATCCCATTGCAGTAAAAGCAAAGAATTTTAAACCGGATGAGCCCATGCGGATCAAAGCGGCTATCCTGCATGTCATGTCCGAGGCTGAGGGGGAAGGACACTTATATTTATCCTGTGAGCAGGTTCTGACGCGGACAGGCAGGCTTTTAAACCACAAAGGTGCAGAGCGTCAGGTAACAGAAAGAACCATCCGTGATGTGGGAAATGAAATGATCCGCGAAGATGGAACCCTTGTGTGTAATGCAGGAGGCTTCTATGCGAAAAAAAGCTTTGAAGCAGAGCTTGGGGCAGCAGCTTCCCTTGTGAAATTCAGCTTGCAAAAAGGAATGGGAAGAAACGTGGAAACAATCCTCCGGGATATCCAGAAGAAAGAAAAAATCCTTTTAAATGCCAGACAAAAAGCAGGAATTCTGGAAGCATTCCAAAATCCGGTATCGATTATTACCGGAGGTCCGGGACGCGGTAAGACGACCATCATCCGTTTTATCATGGCCGTCCAGGAAGCACTTAACAAAAATGCCGAGATTCTTTTATGTGCTCCAACTGGACGTGCAAGAAGACGTATGAGTGACTGCACTGCTTATCCGGCTCTGACCATCCATAAGGCTGTAGGTTTAAAGGGAGAAGCCGGCGAGGAAGAGTGGAGCGAGGAATGCTCCATCCAGGCGGAACTTATCATTGTGGATGAATGCAGTATGATCGACATGTATCTCATGGATAAGTTTTTGTCGCGGGTCCAGAATGGTGCGCGAATGGTATTTCTTGGTGACAAGGATCAGCTGGAATCTGTGGGGCCTGGCAATGTGTTTAAGGAAATGATCGAATCCGGTGTGATCCCAGTCACGGTATTAACAGAGAGCTTCCGTCAGGAAGGCAAATCCACGATCATCCAGAATGCAGATAAAATCAATGAAAGAAAAACCAACCTGGTATTTGATGATACGTTCCAGTTTTACCCGGCTGCTGATGATACAGAGGCATCGGAGCTGATCCAAAAGCTTTATAGGGAGGAACTCCAAAAGAATGAAAACCAGGCAGAAGGAATCCAGGTAATTTCCCCGCTCCGGAAAGATACCAGGGCCGGTGCAGATACATTAAACCCTGTTCTTCGGGATATTGTAAACCCGAAACGGTACGGCTATCCGGAAATCAAAAATGGAACGACCTTATACCGGGAAAAGGATCTTGTCATGCAGCTGAAAAATATCGAGGAAGTAGCAAATGGTGATGTGGGAGAGGTTTTAAATATCTACAAGGCAGATGGAAAAAATGTCATGCGCGTAGATTTTGGGGATGGAAAAATCATGGAATATACAGATGATGATATATGGCCGTTAAACCTCGCCTACTGTATCACAGTCCATAAGGCACAGGGGGATGAATACCCGGTTGTGATCCTGCCGATGCTTATCAGTTTTTACCGGATGCTCCGCAAAAACCTATTTTATACAGCCGTTACAAGGGCAAAGCGGAAGGTGATCATAGTCGGAAGTAAAAAAGCAATGGCAATCGCCATTAAGAATGATACGCTGAGTAAACGCAATACCATGTTTGGGCTCCGGATCCGGAAAATTTACGAAGCCTATCTGGAACAGGAAAAGAAATCAGCATAACGGACAAAGAAGGGCAGGATATGGGAAAACAGATTCCCATGCCCTGCTTTTCCTATGGGAGGAATGAAAATGCCGGAAATTTGTTTTTACGAGCCATGGACTTATCAATTGGCACTGCCGGAGAAATTTGAGCAGATTTTAGAAGAGACTAAGAAAAAAAGGATCAGCTATGAAGCAGACCATTGTTCACAGTATAATACGCGGACCCAGGGGAAATCAGCAAAACTCCATCCGCCGACTCTGTCTGCTGTTTTGAAACTTATTGCCATGCAGGAACAAAAAGAGCCGGATGCGGGAGCTGCCGGGATCCAGAATGTAGAAAATTCCATCCGGTATTTTTGTATGGAATATCCACTGGATGAAGAAGTTTGTGTCATGACCTATAATTTCCGGAATGGAAGGTTTTGTGGGATCAGAAAGAAAAAAGATCCGGACGGAGGAGATACAACCAAAATGCCCGGGGTTTTAAAAGGAGGCTCCACAGGGGAGGAATACCTCGCCATGCTTGCCTTTGCAAGTATTGTTTCCAAAAGCAGGTATTACGATGATGAGTTTCATGCCTGCTATGAAGAGTTAAAACGTGCCTTAAAAAAAGGACTGGCGCAGATGGTGCTTAAAATGTCCTTCCTCTGTTGTGACAACCTGTACCAAAGGGTTACGGCCGGAACAAAAGACGCGATTCCATTTGACTGTAACCAGTTTTTTAACGGAAAATTAAAGGACAGTTTTCTGTCTTTTGACCTTAATTCTGGAATTTACGCCCCAAATGCCTGTATAATCGGAAGTTTTAAAGTGCTGGGAGCGCAAAAGGGAAAGAATAACGCTACCATTGCAGAGTTAAAAGTGGCTTATAAAGGATGCTTTACCTGCCCTTCTGTCGAAGAAGAAAGGATTCCCATGCTCCCGGAGAATTATATTGCCAGCTAGGAAGTAGAAGAGATTCTGGAAATGGTGACGCATACCCCGGCAAGGCTGTTTATGATGACCGGGGAAGCAGGAACCGGGAAAACCACAGACGTCAGGATGCTGGCCCAGATTTTAGGACTTCCCTATTACGTATTTACCTGTGGACCTGGAACGGATGAACTGGAACTCCTGGCAAGTACCGTCCCAAACATGGAAACGAAAAAAAGGACGCTGCCGCAACTGCCAGATTTTCAGGACCTTCAGATGGATCCTGCCTCTGCGCTTTATGTATTAAGCGGTACTTATGAAGACGGCATTTCAGAAGGGGAGGCATTCCACAAACTTTTGAGCCTGGCTTTTGAAAAAGGATATGAAAGTGCAAGGAAAGAGAAGGATTTTTTCTTAAAGGAATCAGAAATCATAAAAGCCTGCCGGCAGCCTTCGGTTCTGGAAATACAGGAACCGTCCATGATCGAGAAACCGGGTACCCTGACCAGGCTGAATTCCCTTTTTGATGACGGTGCGGTGACGGATCTGATTAACGGTGAAAAAATCCGACGAAATCCGAATACCATTATCATTATGACCACTAACCTGGATTATGTGGGTTGTGGGAATTTTAACCAGTCTGTATTGTCCCGTATGAGTCTGATCCAGCCCAAGCAGGAGCTTACAGAAGAGGAAATGAAGAAGCGAATAACGGCAAGGACTGGGTATGCAGATGAGAACGTTTTGAGGTTTATGATTTCCGTGGTAAAAAAGATCCATGCTTATCTGAAGGAAGAAGACCTCCAGGATGGCGTCTGCGGCTACCGGGAACTGGAAAACTGGGTGCTTACTTTTCGGGCAATTAAAGATATCAGGCGGGCAGCCCAGATTGCGGTCCTTAGTAAGGCAGCAATGGATCCGGAAGAGCAGGAACATCTGATGAAAACCTATATCGAACCATATTATTCGAAACAGGAGTAAAGAATGAAGGATACTTATAGAGAACGGATCAAAGAGGAACAAAAAAAGTTAAGCCCCCAGCAGGTGTTTTTTTCAGAAGGCTATCAGCGGCTTTTCCAGCATCTTGCAGATGAAGTGGCAGGGGAAAAGCTGGAGCAGCTGCTTTTGTACCAGAACGCTTCAGATGGGATTGCCGGCTGGAATGACGGAAAGAGGATTGGCATCAACGTTGATAATACAATCACTGGCAGCTTTTTGGAACTGGAACAAAAAAGTGACAGCCTAGTTGGAATTTTAGGACACGAATGTGGCCATGCCAGATTTACGGACTCCAGGCTTCGAAGAGTCTATATGCAGAAAATGCAGGCGGGAACCTGGTATCCAGATGCACCGAAGCCCGAAAACGAGGACGAAGAGAGCGCATTGGCTGAAATGAATACTTATCTGACCAAGAAAGATCCGGCGGTACTATCCCTTCTGACAGAATGCGCTTCCTATATCAGCAATCTTTTAAATGATGTATATATAGAGGCGAAAATGTGCAGTTTGTTTCCTGGCAGCATCAAAAAAGGGATTCTGGTCAACCGGAGACGTAATGTGGAATGGATTCCTCCTTTGAAAGAACTTTTGGAGGGGAATCCGGATCCGGTTTCCGTCTTCTTAAAAGTACTTGTGCAGTATGCCCTACGGGGCTATGTAAATTCCTGGAATATGGAAAGCTGTGAGATGCTGGATACCTTAAATGAAGTAAAACAGCTTGTAGATCTGTCTGTGGAAGCAGACAGTGACCTGATCCGTTATAAGGCCACGAACCGGATTCTCCTAAAGATGTGGAAGTATTTTAGAAAGCTTCTGGAGGAACTGAAACAGGAATGTCAGGAACCGGAAGAAAATGGGGAACAGCAGCAGGAGACACAGGAACAACCTCCGGAAAAAGAAACGCCCCAGGAGGAACAGCCAGGAAAAGAATCTTCAGATGAACCATCTGAAAAAGAAAAATGGAAAGCTGAGGCTCAGAAAAATGGATGTGGCGAAGAACTGACAGAAGAACAGCAAAAAAAGATGGAAAGTGCCATGGGTAAGTATTTAAAAGCATTGACGGAGAACCTTCCAGCCTTTATCCAGGAATCGGAGGCAGAGGAAAAAGCTTTACCAGATATTGAAAATGCCAGGGTCATACAGGTTTCCAAAAGAATCGAAGACCAAAAAGAGAGTACAGATGAGAAATCTGAACTTATATTCCAAAAGATTCTTTTTCAGCTGGTAGAGGGAACTGTAGATCAGAAAATAGGACTGGAAGTCCGAAACCGACTACAGAAGGAAGTGGATGGGATGAAATTTGATGCGGCTCATGACAGGGTGAAAAAAGAGATTCTGTATAAGAATGTCTTTACAGAAGCGGAAAAGAAGTTTCTTCCCCTATATGAAGCTGCTGTAAAAAGAACGGAAAAGCGGCTTCGGGTCAGATTTCTTCCAATTCTGGAAAACCAGAAGGAACGAACGGAACACAGGATGTTTTTCGGAAAGCGGCTGGATATGCGTACAATTGCGGATCCTGGCGGTGCGGTGTACAAGCGGACTTTTCAGGGAAAGAAAACGGATGCAGCCGTCTGTGTATTAGTGGATAATTCCGATTCCATGATGGGACAGCGTATGGAAGCTGCCAAGGCAGCTGCCCTTACCTTATATGATTTTTGCAGGAAGGCTGGAATCCCGGTTCTGGTTTATGGGCACCATACGGATGGCTACAGTCATAATAATCCCAGTGAGGAAACCGTCTATTTTCACAGTTGTGCAGAGTTTGCAGAAGACCGAAACGACCGTCTGAGAATTACCACTATGGAAACCTGTGGCAGCAACCGGGATGGGGCAGCCCTTCTGTTTATGGCAAATAAGCTTCTGAACCGGCCGGAAAAGCATAAAATGCTGTTTTTGATCAGTGACGGATTGCCAAATGCAACCTGTTATTCTGGAAGTTATGCCATGGCAGACCTAAGAAAAATCAAGGAAAAACTTGTAAAGAAAGGAATTGTGTTCCAGGCTGCTGCAATTGGCTGGGACAAAAAAGCCATCCAGGAGATTTACGGAAATGCTTATCTTGATATTTCAGATCTGGGGGAACTGCCAGTTCGTCTGACCAAACAGCTTGCAAAGTTACTTAGAAGAGCAAATTAAAAACAGGAGGAATATGATGCAGGATAGAAAAAAGATTTATTCCGAGCAGTTGTTACAGATTCATACGGATTCCAAAAAACGGAATCCTGGAAAGGAAATCTACGCAACCGGATATGTGATTGAACTAAAAAAAGACTGTTATTTTGCAGGATTTAAAGAGGGAAAAATACTGTGCCGCTCCCTGGAGTATGCCCGTTATTTTTTCAACATCCATAGTGCGGAACAGTTTGTAAAAGAATATCTTGGGTATGCAGGATTAAGATGCAATCTTTGCAAGGTGGCCTGGGGACTTGCGGTTCCCGGCATGGAACCAGGACAGAGGGAAGAGCTGAAGCCCTATGAAAAAAATGGACAGGTTATGAACTTTCCTTCTTATCATGATGGTGTAAAGTATCAGAAAATACATCATCTGGAGAAGAGCACATATGTCCTGCCCCTTGCAAGCAGGGAAAAAGAGCTTTATATTGCTGCATAAAACTTTTAGGGGACAATATTGTCCCCTTATTTAATGGGAAGAAACTTCATGGAAGGGAGAGAATGACATGACCATAAGGGAAGCTGGAAAAGGTATCGTGAAAAACACAGGAGGAACCTACCAGATTGGATTTACTGATCTGCATGGGGAAGAGCATGAAACGGAGCTGAGTGCACACAATATGAAGGAGTTAGAAGAACTATGGCGCTCCCTGTGTCCGGAATTTACATGCAGGCAAAACAGCATCCGTTACATTGAACAGGGATAACGCTGTTGAAATGGTTGATTTTAAGTTTAACAGGAAAAGGGAGATTAAAATGGAATGGAACATTTATAAAGAATGGCTGGATATTAATCTGTATCGACAGATGGTATCCATGATTTATCAGTCCTCTTCGCGGGAAGATAAAATGAATTTTATGCGTAAGAAAAAAGAAAATGACCTGTTTTATGGTGCTTATAAGCAGAGCATGGAGGAAGAATATGGTCTTTATTATCCCGGTGAAGTATTAGAGCGTATGAAAGAACATCGGTCAATGACAAAACCTGTCTACCGTGCGCTTGGTCTTGCACTTGCAAAAAGTGATTATCTGCAGGAAAAATGTATGTTTAACGGAACACAAAAAAGCCGTTTCTGGAAGCAGTTTGGCAAAGTACTTGGAAAAAAGGATCTGTGCTGCATTGCAGTTGGATGCCTGCTTTCGGAAAAAGACCGGAAATCCTGGTTCGATGAGTTATATGCATATCCATACGAAAAGGTGGAGGAAATGGTTTTTATCCTCTCTGTTTTTCCGGAAGATATTACTTTATGGCAGCTGCTAAAGGGAAAGGTTGCAGCCTGCCTTGGAAGCAGACGCACCATATCCGTTTATGAAGACTGGCCTGTTTATGCCTGGGTTACAGGCAAATATGACAAAAGATTAAAAAATGACCGGACAAAGGATGTGGCTGTCTTAAAACGGCTGATGAAATTATCCCGAATAAACGCAGAAAATGCGAATGGTATATTGATCGGGCAGTTGGAAAAATCCGGCTATACCAAAGAAGAAGTGATTTTTCTAAATGGTGTCCTTACAAGGTCAGAAAGCGGGCTGGGTCAGCTGGATCAAGAGTCTCTTACAGCCGAGAAGATTGCAGTAAATGTTTTAAAAACCTTTCTGCCCGGAAAAGAGCCCTACCCGGATGCCGTTTATAAACTATGCAAAACACTTTTGTGTCAGTATGATCTGCTTCCGGTACGTATTGATGGAAATGAAAAAATACAGCAGTGCCTGTATGAATGCCTGAATGTGGAAAATGTAAAAACGTTTCTGGCATTATTCCCTTTTCGGAAAAACGGACTGAAAAAGTGGCATTACATAGACTTAAATAAAAAAGAATGGGAATGTCTGGCCGGACAGCTGGATGAGGAAGCCTTTGAGGAATGTGTCAATGATACACTGAAAGGAAATGTCTTTGAAAAACAGGAACTAGTATCTTACCTGAAGAAATACCGGGATCTGACTGGACATGAGTATTCAGATATTTTCCGGAGAACAGGGAATTATGACCTGACCTATGTATTCCATCTGTTATGTGAAAATGAGATCCTGGATGGAATTGGTCTCATGCAAAAATTTGTAAAAGAGCATGAGCAGATTGTTATAAAAGGCTCTTATCCGAAAGAAGAGTATGAAGCTTTGTTAAAAAAGTGGGAACATATATTGTTCTATTTAAAATGTGAAATTGGAAATATTGAAACGGAAAACAGCTATTTCCTTTTGAAACTTCTTGTTGATAAAATCGGTATGGATGGAGTTTCTGGTCATCTGGTGCCCTGGCAGATCATGAAAAAAGCCTTTTTTCTGGATTACTATGAGATCCAAAGAGAAAACTGTGAAATCTATCGTCCAATGTTGGAGAGAAGCATGCACAGGGAATTATTCCTTTGGGCAGAAGAGAAGCTTTTTACGGAAGATACTGAGTATTATGTAAGGTTTCTGCAGGTAATTCTTCTTAAGGAGAGCACAATGCTTTGGATGGAGGAAGAGGAAGCCAGGCAGATTGCAGAAGCGGTTCTTCCGCTTATGGAATCAGGATTTCAGAAAGAACAACTGCACAAAAAATATATGACTGCAGAAGAACTGCAAAATTATGAGAAACAGAAGAACTGGAAAAGCGAGCAGAAAAAGCGGATGGAAAGGTGGAAGAAAGAAAAGGAACTTAAAAAAAGTTTCAATCATATTGTCCGAAAAAATACAGACACAGATCAGATCTTTAAAGCGCTTTACAGTTATTATGCCTATGGCAGGTTTGATGGGATTTCCATGCGTGCCAAAATGGTACTGGGGTATATGAGGGATGTCCTGAAACGAAAAGGAAAAATAGTAACAGATAAACAGGAAATTGAATATCTGATGGAACTGATCCAGAAACTATATGCAGATGGACAGCTGGAACTGGATGGTGTCCGGAAGATATTTGACAGAATGGAGGCAGCATAATGGTAGAAACTGTAATAAAACATTTGACGGAATTTAAGCAGATGACCGAAGCAGCGATTCCGTTTCGCCTTTTGAATGAACAAGGTGAAATAAACTGTGCAAGGGCAGCGGAAAAAATAATAAAAAACCAGGTAGCCGATATAATCCCTTCTTTACGTGAAGAAACACTGTTGTATCTGATGGAGAATCCAGAAGCAATAGATTGTCTTGGAAAATTAAAAAAAGAGGAAGACAGCTTAAACATGGAACGTTTTCAGAAGATTCTTTCCAATGTAGAGAATGACAAGTTATCGGACATTGGATACGGACAGATGAAAAAAATATATTTTGATCCAATGATCCCAGACGAGGCGGCTTATCATTATATGAAATACTATGGAAAACTGGATTTAAGCCTGGAAGAGAAGGAACAGCTGGTAAACAGCCTGACCATGTGTATCGGGGAGCTGGATTTTGACAGGGCAGGAGAAAAAGGGCGTATGCTACTTTTTCAGCCGGTATTTTCCTCTGACCTTCTGCTTGGATTACTGGAGAAGCCCAAAACCATAGAAAGCCTTGAAGATCCTGAACTGCTGAAACTGGTCAACACTCTGGCAGGATACAAGGCAGGAATTGAACCGTTAAACCAGAACCAGTTCGATCAGCTGAGGGAAAAACCTGGTGAAATTTTGGAAAAAATGCAGGTTGTAACAGGATATATTCCAAAAGACCTTCTGTCTTATGGCTTGCAATTGTGGCTGTGGAATGGGGCTTTGTATGCGGACCTTTGTAAACTGGAACGAATTTTTATGGATGGGATGGGTGCATCAGAGGTTTTTAAAAGCAGAGTGTCTTATGTAAATACTTTATACCAGAACCCATTATCTGGAATTGACCTTTCAGGTCTCAGTTATAAAAAGTCTGAACTTCTGTTATATGCAATTACCCAAAAGAAGAAAAACTTTTTGAGGCTGATCCAGAAAGAAAAAATGCTTTTCGACGACCTTCCAGATAATTCCCTATTGCTGGAGGAATCGGTTTATCGGGAATATCTAAATTTAAATACTGTAAACAAGAAGAATTTAAAAGAAAGTGCTGACCTAATCCTGCCACGCCGGCAGTTTCACGATCTGAAAAAAAGAATGTATACTTTTGAGGAGTTAAAACTTCTTTGCAGGGCTGAAAAAACAGTCATATGCTTATACGGGCAACTAACCTGTATGCGAATAGACGACCAGATCTGTGTCCTCCGGGAACTTTTAAAGAGAAAGTGTATGCCAAGAACATTTCAGGATGGACAATTGGGGATACTTGCAAAAGCATTGTCCATAAAGCCTTTATCCAGATGGATAAGGGAAGATTTTGGAAATATCCGTGGCTTAAGCTATGAAACAGCAGTCTGGCTTCTTGTATACCAGGAACAGTTAAAAGGTATGGAAAAAGAGATTACTATGGAAGAACAGGTCTTTTATCTTTTAAAGAATCTGGAGCTGATTAAGGAGTGTGGTTCGTTTTGGGAATTAAAAGAAAAACTTATTATGCGGGATATTTCCTGGGGAGTATTAAAGGAAAAACTTACGTTTTCTGAGGATTTTGTAAAAACAAATGCTACACGGATCGGAGAGTTTATCTTTGCGGGAGGAGCTGAAGTTATAGCAACCTATTTAAAACAGCAGCCATCCAAGAAAGAAGAAATCCGCAGACTTGTTGTAGCAGAACTGCTTGGAAAATTTGAAAAACTGAAATATCCGGCTGGTGATCTTAGCCGAGAGATTGATTTTGCGGTATCAAAAGAAGTGGAACTGGAATGGGAAAAAGATCTGACCTACATTTGCGGAGATCTGACACTGCAAGAGGAAACCAGACTTCTTCCAATCATGCAAATTGGAGAAATCCCAACTTATTCCTGCATTTCTTACCGTACCGGAAGCAACAGCCACTGTCTGTTGTCCTGTTTTGATTCCAATAAAAAGTTTTTATTTATCCAAAAAAATGGACAGGTAGTGTTTCGTGCCATGTTACGGCTGACAAAAGGATCCTATGCAGACGACATGCACCGAAAAAAGATCCAGTTTGCAGATTTATCAAACCTGGATGAGACGAAAGACGAGGAAGGGGAAGAACTGGTCCTTTTCCTGGAACGGTATTATGAGAAAAATTTATCCTGTTTAAATCTTATATTTCCACAATCGTCAGAAATATTTCCATCGATAAATTTAGAAAACTAAAAGCCCAAAAACGATCAGCCAATATGGTTATGGCATTGGATGAACTTGCAGATGTACTGCCGGATGAAAGGTATGCTCCGGGCAGGAATGATGAAGAGATTGGAAAATCGATCAGTATTTTTCTTTACAAACAAAAAGAAGAGATCCGGAGAGTGTTTCTTCTAAAATATTTTATTTTGAATCTAACATAGCTATTGCAGAGAGATGTGGTTTTACTGAACGCAAAGCATTAATGTTTTTGCATTCTTTGTTGGTATGGTTGCAAGTTACTATTTGTATTCAAACTATATTGCAGGATTTTTTCCAAGAAGCTATGCGGTGGTTTGGTTTGGATTTACATCTATTTCTCCATTATTGGCTTTTATCTGCTGGTATACAAAGGGGAAAGGAAAAGTGGCATTTATACTGTCAGCTCTGATTTTGGCAGTGTTGTTCAATATGTGCTTTCTATATGGATTCGGATATTTTAGTGCATGATACCTATTGCCGGATTGTTATTCGTCATGCGTCCTTTGACGCTGCCCGTATGCTGGTGGCAAGGTGGAAACGGGAAATCTCCCTTGAATATTTGACCGAAGAAAAGTTTGTCCCGCTAAGCACCACAGACGAGTATCGCACATCTGCAAAAGCACACGGTATCATCACAAGGGGGGACGACTGCTATCGGAGGTAATCATATGACAAATCAGAGTACAATAGATAAAGAGGTCAAGAAAAAGAGTCGTAAAAAACCGGAAGTTAAGATATATAAAATATCAATACTTGTTCTAAAGAACTAGCACATCTTCTGTAGATTCTGTATCTTTTGATTATCCATCAGTATACTAATTTTAGAGCGAATTATCGTTCTGAAGGAGGTGTTACGATGGATTTAAAAGCGGTTGGTCAGCGAATCAAGGCTGCAAGAGAGGCAAAAAATCTTACACAGGAAGAACTGGCAGCGCTGGTAAATTTAAGTACAACACATGTCAGTGTGATAGAGAGAGGACTAAAAGTAACAAAATTGGATACCTTTGTAGCGATAGCCAATGCACTTGATATATCGGCAGATGCACTGCTGATTGATGTCGTGACACATTCTGTCACAGGTGTTACCAATGAATTGTCTGAAATGATAGAAAAATTACCAAAGAACGAACAGAAAAGAATTTTAAATGCAGTCAGAGCTTTTGTAGGCTAATAGAATTAACTGCAAAATTGAAGGGCATAAAGCTCTTCTTTTTTTTATGGATTTATTTGTAAAACATGTCTTTTTTCGCAATCAAAACCATGATATTATAGTTCTAAAGAACTATATATAATTCTTAAAAATAGATATAGGCAAAATGCAGGATTTGAAGATGTTAATCTGTCTGTGCAGAAAGAACGAAAGAAAGTAACACTTAAAAGAGACAAATCGATATTGAAAGAAGTAACAGATTATGCAGTAGGACAGTTAGAAGGGAATGAATGGAAATATGAAGAGAAGTATCATTGCAGTGATCTCAGGAGCAGTGATCTTGATAATTGCGGCAAAAAGTATTTATATGAAATCTGAATCCGGTCATAAGAAAGGTGAACCGGATGTAGTTGGAACATTTTCCATAAATCGTGATGAAAATATAACTGTGGTCGCTAACCGGGAAAATATTGAAGATAGAGAAGCGTTTGCAAGAGAACTATTGCAGATGTACAAGGATGATTCTTTTCATTCGACAAAATTCTCAACAGACCATGGATATGCGACGAGCCTTGATATGTACATTTATTTATGGAAAGAGGATATTGAAGAAGGAGAGTCGGTAATGACAGCCGAATATAGGCCTATAGAATACGGAAAGGACTATGACGTTGTCAATAATCCTGATAAATTTCAACTATATATAGATGGAGAAGAGATTGAGTAAGAATTTCCTGTGGGCAAACCTTTTATCATATTTTTTAAAGAAAGATTAAAGAATAACAATACAAGCCTTTGGATAGCTGACACCACGCTGCCCGCAGGAGAAAATCTGCGGGCGTTTTTCTATTTATATGATTTTCCATTAAATCTCAATTTTGGAAAGAAGATGACTATCTTAAAGCCCTTTCCCCATTGGGAAGCAGCTTCCAGACGAAGGTTTAGATCGTCAGCCATCTTCTTAACCAGGTAAAGCCCTATACCGGTGGCTTTCTTTCTGCTGTCAGTAAAATCCCCGGTAAAGCCCTTCTGAAAAATATACGGCAGATC
This sequence comes from Ruminococcus sp. RTP21358st1_G6_RTP21358_211008, assembly GCF_040908885.1. NCBI lineage: Bacteria > Bacillati > Bacillota > Clostridia > Eubacteriales > Oscillospiraceae > Ruminococcus > Ruminococcus sp. RTP21358st1_G6_RTP21358_211008. Next base: position 56,395 of record NZ_JBDGDM010000018.1, on the reverse strand, counting down.
ATATTTTTTTACACCGATGCCGTTATCCTCAACTGAAAGGACATCTGCGGTCTCCGAATGTATCATAGAGATCGTTAGCATGGGACTATCGCTGCTATATTTTATGGCATTGCTCACGATCTGTCCCAACATAAACTGAAGCCCTCTACGGTCTGTATAGACTGTTTCAGATTGCAGTTTATTGAGAATTACAAACTGCTTTTCTTCCAGAAGTGGGGCATAGTCCTCCAGAACTTCCCCCAAGCAGTCATTCAAATTGATATCCTCAAACTGATAATCCTTTGTACTGCTCTTTAACCGGGCATAGTATAACATTTGAGTGACATCCTCCTGAAGCTGACTGCGGACATAATCCAGCTTTGCTTGCAGGGGAGGAGATATTTCGTCGCTCCGATTATCCAGGAGCATAGTCAACAGCGATAGGGGCGTTTTCGCTTCATGTGCCCAGCCCTCCACATATTCTTCATAGTCCTGTAGGGCATCTGCCATACTGTTACTCTCAGTTTTGTGTTCCTGTAAAACGGATGCCAGAAGCTGGATAGATTCTCCTTCTTCCCGGCTGATGGCACTGAGCAGCCGTTCCTTGTTGCAGATGGTAGGATCACTGAGGAAATCCCGGAACAGCTCTCGGCGGGTGGTCTCCCGCTTGTTTAGCACAAACAGGATCGCTGAAAACAGAAGGATGCTTGTCAGAACCACTAACCCAATCAAGGTCTGAAATGCCTGAATGTCAGAAATCCAAAGAATGATAGAACAAAAGCAATCCACACCCAGCAGCAACAGCAGCCAAGGGTAGTACCGTTCTATTATGCGCCAAAACTGCTTCATGGAGATACCTCCGCTTCCAAACGATAGCCCATCCCACGAACCGCAACGATTCGTTGCTTCATCTCCAGACCGGACATCGTCTTTTTCAACCGGGTCAGGTTAACCTGCAAGGCATTTTCGTCTATGTATTCTGTGGTTCCCCATAGTGCTAAGCAAAGCTGCTCCGTCGTGACCAGAGCATCACCACTGGCCAAAAGAGCAACCAACAGTTTTCCCTGATTTTTGGGAAGCACCACAGAGGTGTTATGAATATAAAGTGTGTAAGTCTGCTGGTCCAACAGGAAATCCAATCCCTCTATGAGGTTGGTACGGCCTTCATACCTTTTGAGAATATTGGATACCCTGGCAAGAAGCCGGTCTTTTCTGCACGGCTTCGTCAAATATTCATCTGCACCCAACTGGAACGCTTGCAGTTCATCCTTTACCTGGTCTCTGGAAGTCAGCACCAGGACGGGGATAGCGGTTTTATTCTTTAGCTCCTGACAGATTTGAAAGCCACTGATCTCCGGCAAATTCAGGTCTAAGATCACAAGGTCAGGACGGAGGGCTGCCAAGAGCCGAGCGGCATCTTCAAACTCGGTGATTGCCTCCACAAGATACCCGTCCTTTTGGAGCATATTGCAGAGCTCTTCCCGCATATAGACTTCATCTTCCACAACAGCAATTCTTTTCACGACAGCACCTCCTTCCAAATTATTCTTCTCTCTGTGGCTGCATCAGTGTCAGCAAATACCGATCACTGGAGCGCTTGACCACACTCATATAAACACATTCTATCACACAAAGTAGCAAAATCATAGCAGCAGATACAGGTAGCATTTCAGACACTGTCCCACGGGTTCGTGACGAGAGTATCCCTGTAAACAACGCTCTGACTCCAAACAGACTGCTGACAGCTGCAACCAATACAGGAAGTCCCATAAACCACGAAATCTGCTTTCTGGCGGACTGGCAAAGGCTTTCGTAAGTGGCTCCCAAGCGGATCAGGGTCTGGTATCTACGCCCGGTTTTCTGCTGGCTCATCAGGAACTGAACACCCACAATGGTGTTGGCAACCACCAGGAACACAATCGCCAGATAGAGGGTAATATAGATGGATGCTACGGTGTAGAAAAGCTGGCGGCCCATATTCTGAAGATAGCTTTCATATTCAAGGCCAGTTTCGTCCAGCTTCTCGCTCAAATTTAAATATGCAGTCATAAGGCTATTTCCTTCCATAGCCTGCTTACTGAGTACCGCATTCACATACGTATCATACATTCCTTGGGTATGATAGAGGAAGGCTTCATCTGGAAGAATCAATGCAAAGGACAAAGTAATAGAACGGTCCGCGACCAAATTCACAGACTGAACCTCTCCTGTAAGATGAATCGGACTGCCAACCAGTTCCGTTTCAGGATGTTCAGTAAGTATGCCGTTCAGCATTGCGGTGCGATTTACAGTAGTGAAGTCGGAACCTATATAAACAGCGGCTTCATCCTCACTTAATTTAATGACAGGTTTGCCGGACAATTCCAGTAAACGATTATAGTCTGACAGACAAATTAGATACGGATCTGTGGCATAACCAAGAGTGTTCAAAAGGACATCCCGATCTTCCGACTGGGGCAAGCTCCGAAGAGATTCCATAACAGCATCCATGCTGTAGGCATTCTCGTAATCTTCTGTGGTGCGAATATGCCCAACCTTCATTTCAAAAAGCTCAGAAAACTGATTTTCCAAACCGTTTTCGTTCAGGGTTTTCTGTATATTCAAAAGAACCTGCGCCGAATCTTCAACGGTATAATCTTCAAAGGTATAGTCAATTACATGGTCGGTGGATAGATTGTTTGTCCCTGCGATTCCTAAGCCTGCACCAAAGCAACACAGTGCTGCAAGAATCAGCAGAGAGCTGATAGCCATAGAGCTTGACTGATGAATGACATTCTCCTGAATCTGGCGGAAAGTAAATACATGAAGCTGCTTTTTTCCTTTGCCTTTTTTAACAATCAGAGCAATCAGTGCCCGCATTCCGTAGAACAGCAACATCGTACCAGCCGAACCTAACAGTAAAGTCAGTCCCATCATACTTACCTTTGTCCATGCAATTCCTTGAATTGCCATGTAATAAGCCGTTGCCAACATCACACTTGCACATACAGCAGCCAGCCCATAGAAAATAGAAGGCATTTGCTTTTTGGGACGGTTCGCTGGCTGGGATAGCAAAGTACCGATCTCCTGGCGGCTGATCCGTCCACTCAAAATCAGAAGTGCCGTCAGCTTAATTGCCAGAAATCCTGCCAACGTCCATTCAATCGCAGACCAAGATAAAGAAAACTGATGACCGATGATTCCCATGCCTACTAGCTTGGCGGTGACAAGACTGACAATTTCTGAAAGCACCACAGCCACAGGTAAACCTATGAGCATGGCAAGAATACTAGTCAGGCAATCTTCCGCCAGAAGCATACCAAACAGTTTACTTCTACGCATCCCCAACATTAGATAAACACCAAACTCATGCCGTCTGCGCTCGAACTGATACTTGCAGGCAAAATAGATCAAAAAGAAAAGAATACCCAAGGTCATTCCGTAAAACACAGGAATCAGAAGCAAGAGCCTGTTCACGGCATCGCTCTCCATCTTCTGCAAAAAGATCATAACATCCTGAGTAGAGATGGAAAGAATCATGTAAAAGGCAACAATAGAAATCACCAGGGAGCTGAAAAACAGACCGTTTTCCTTTCGGCTGCGACGGCTGTTCCGAAGAATGAGATTAGAGAACATTTGCGCCGCCCCCTCCCATTTGCGCCATCACTTTTAGGATGCGCCCGTAGAACTCCTGCTGGGATTCGTCTCCACGTCGTAGCTCATGAAAGATCACGCCATCCTGGATGAACAGGATTCGCTTACAGAAGCTGGCGGCATTGGAATCATGGGTTACCATCAGGATCGTAGCTTGTTCGTAACGATTCAGGTCGGACAGCTTCTCCATAAGACTTCTTGCGTTCTTAGAATCCAGCGCACCCGTCGGCTCATCGGCAAGAATCATTTGAGGATGCAAGATCAGAGCCCTTGCTGCCGCAACACGCTGACGTTGACCGCCGGACATCTTGGACGGAAACTTATCCAGAACATCAGTGATTTCCAGATAGTTAGTCAACTGCTTCAGCCTCTGGCTGCTTTCTGCTTCGGATACCCCATGCAAGGAAGTCGGAAGCAGGATGTTTTCTCTGCCAGTCAGGTTGTCCAGCAATTCAAAGTTCTGAAATAGATAACCAACTTTTTTGCTACGGTACTCTGCAAGAGTCTTTCCCTTGAGCGATTGCAAAGTATCCCCATCCACCTGAATGCGTCCGCCTGTGGGCTGAATCACAGTTGCAATACAGTTGAGAAGCGTGGATTTACCGGAACCGCTGCTTCCCATAATACCGAGAAACTCTCCCGGCATGACCTGAAAAGTGATTCCGTTCAGGGCTCTCGTCTGGTTTGGCAAAGTCCCATAGACTTTGGTAAGATTTTCAATATTCAAAATTGGGTTCATATGAATACCTCCTATCCATTTTTAGGTAAATGATAGCACAGAAACACAATATATAACACTTACAGTCGCTGTAAGAATTCTGTTCCTGTTTTCAGAACAAGAATGACGCATCAAGGGGGGAGAAGTATATGTTTTGTAAGAACATCGGATGGCAATGAAAAAATATGCCGGCCTGCATGGATGGCATCCTCGGCAATCAGAAGCTCTGTCAGCTTATCCATCGCTTTCCGGTAAGCCTGCTCTGTACCGCTGGCGGTGCTTCCCTCAAACATAACCGCCAGTTCTGATATGATACCCTCAAGTAGGTTTTTATATTTTTATGCCCTACTTGAGGGTATCATATCAGATATTCTGAAAAATTTTATAGGAAGGATCTATTATAAAATTGACATAGGAATGCGGTAGAGTATAATTACAATTGAATACACTGAAAAATGGAGGAATCACATGAAAGCACACAAATATTGGTCGTTAGGAGCATTTATTACCATGATTGGAACTGTTTATACAGGATATAAAGGCTTAAAATCAAGTCACAAATATTTTGCACTAAGCTCTCTGCTTTGTATGATAATGTCTATCTATACAGGACACAAAATGATTTCTGGCAGTAAAAAAACAAGAAAGAAAGCGGAAGCTACAGAAACGGAGGATTAAAAAATGTTGGAAACAGGAACAAAAGCCCCTGATTTTGAACTGCCGGATCAGAACGGAAACATGCATAAATTAAGTGATTATGCCGGAAAGAAAGTAATTTTATATTTTTACCCGAAAGATAATACAGCTGGCTGTACGAAACAGGCATGTGGCTTTTCAGATCGGTATCCTCAGTTTACAGAAAAAGGAGCTGTTATCCTTGGTGTTAGTAAGGATTCAGTAGCTTCTCATAAGAGATTTGAAGAAAAATACGGACTGGCATTTACCTTATTGGCAGATCCGGAGCGCAAAGTGATTGAGGCATATGACGTTTGGAAAGAAAAGAAGAATTATGGAAAAGTCTCTATGGGAGTAGTAAGGACGACCTATCTGATTGATGAGCATGGAATTATCATAAAGGCAAATGATAAAGTGAAAGCAGCAGATGATCCTGAAAATATGCTGAAGGAATTGGCGTGATGAAGATTATATTATCACCGGCAAAAAAGATGATTACGGATACGGACAGCATAGCACCCGTAGGAATGCCGGATTTTCTTGATAAGACAACGAAGATACTGAGTTGGATGAAGAGCCTGGAAAAAGAGGAACTGAAAGCAATCTGGAAATGTAATGACAAGATTGCCAGGCAGAACTTTGACAGATTAGAAAATATGGATCTTTATCACATGCTTACTCCAGCTATTTTGTCTTATGAAGGAATTGCATTCCAGTATATGGCACCAGCAGTGTTTGAAGACGGACAGTTTGAGTATATCCAAAAGCATCTGAGAATTTTATCCGCATTTTATGGAAGCTTAAAGCCACTGGACGGTGTGAAACCATATCGCCTGGAAATGCAGGCAAAGGTTACAATAGGAAATACCCGAAATTTATATGACTATTGGGGAGATCTGCTATATCAGTCCGTTATTGATGACAGCCGGATCATTATTAATCTGGCATCAAAAGAATATTCGAAATGCATAGAAAAATATCTGTCACCAAAAGATACGTATATAACGATTACATTTTGTGAATTATCCGGAGAAAAGCTGGTAACAAAAGGTACTTATGCAAAAATGGCCCGCGGCGAAATGGTCAGATTTATGGCAGAAAGAGGGATTGAAAATCCAGCTGATATACAAGAATTTAACAGACTGGGCTATAGGTTTAGAGAAGACTTGTCATCAGAGAAGGAATATATTTTTGAACGGTTGTCTGCACTGTAGTGTGGTATTGCATACTAATAAAACTACATAAAATCATAGCAGAATAATAAAACTGTAATCAGGCATTTTGAGAGAGGAAGCACTGATTGTTTTGAAAGAATACTTTGGTACTCACAAGAAAGGCTGATATACCTCCAGTTTGCAGAAAAAAATGCTGGACCGGAGAGTAAAAAATACGATAATTTATATAAATGGCCTATCATAAACCTAAAGCTGAAAAGAAGGATTGATAATTTTGAATGACCATAAAGCAACTTTTGATGTTGAAAGTAACTTTGAATATCGTAGACATACAATGTCTGGTTGAAAATTCGTGGATTCTCATTTTATGTCGTGGTAATTTTGTTACATATTGGTAAACTGTAAGTGGAAGAGAGGTAGAGACATGGACACAAAAAAGATCGGAGCTTTTTTAAAGCAATGTCGTAAGGAAAAGAATCTGACACAAGAGCAGCTTGCTGAGAAATTCAGAGTGTCTGCAAGAACAGTTTCCAGATGGGAAACAGGAACAAATATGCCAGATCTTAGCATACTTGTTGAGCTTGCTGAATATTACGATGTTGAAATGAGAGAGCTCCTGGATGGAGAAAGGAGCCAGGCTATGAATAAAGAGATGAGAGAAACTTTGGACAAAGTTGCAATGTATGAAGAATGGACAAAACGAAAAGCACTACAGGCTGGAAATCTTGCCTTTGCATCAATGTTTGTGATTGGTGTAATGGCAATTATTATTCAAATGTTATTGACAATAAATATTCGTTTTATTTTAGGAGAGACAGTAAGTGTTTTAGCCGGAGGAATCCTGTATGCAACTATTATGATATACAATGGAATATGGGATAAATGTTTGCCCCAAAATACTACTGTATGGAGGGATTTTCTTACCAGCGTATTATGTTCAGGAATTTTTGCTTTCCTCTATGGCGTATGCTTGTTAAGAATGGGAGCTACAGAAACACAGATAACACGATTAGCTTTTGAATTTTGGATCGGTATTACTATTGTCGCATTTATTATTCTTAGAATTCTGACATTTATCAATCGGAAAAAGAAACAAAATCCAACAAATACTCAAAATATAAAAGAAATTTCACCATTATCTAAGATGGAATATATCAAGATTTACAATGCACAAAATATAATAGAAACGGAACAACTCATGGAAATGTTAAGACAAAATGGAATAATGGCTTTTTCACAGGAGGCAAGTGCGAATGTTGCGATGCATGGGGCACATGGCTTTGGAATATATGGAATGGATATATTCGTAAAAACTGATGATGCAGAAAATGCAGTAGAGCTGATTAAGGAGATTCGAAATCAAGAAAAGCAGTAGAAAATTGGTATTCTTGATAAAAAAAATTGGATTCAGATGACAAAAGGAGAATGGCTAAAGCTGTTCTCTTTTTTTTATGCTATAATTCAAAAAAATATAAATTTTTTGAGACGCTCATCAAAAAAAGACGACTTTATAATTGAGAACATTTTTGAGGAGGGGAATATCATAGACGATAAAAAAATCATAGAACTCTATTTTGAAAGAAACGAGCAGGCAATTAAAGAAACAGATATAAAATATGGAAAACTTTGTCATAAAATTGCCTATAATATCCTAAATAACCTCCAGGATTCGGAAGAGTGTGTGAATGACACATATTTAGGAGTGTGGAACAAAATTCCACCTACAAGGCCGGATAACTTTAAGGCTTATATTTCCAAAATTGTCAGAAGTATTTCCATAGATAAATTTAGAAAACAAAAAGCTAAAAAACGATCCGCTGATATGGTTATGGCATTGGATGAACTTGCAGATATACTGCCAGATGAAAGGTATGCTCCGAGCAGGAATGACGAAGAGATTGGAAAATCAATCAGTATTTTTCTTAATAAACAAAAAGAAGTGGTCCGGAGAGTGTTTCTTCTAAAATATTTTTATTTTGAATCTAACATAGCTATTGCAGAGAGATGTGGTTTTACTGAACGCAAAGTAACACATATGCTGGCTCACACCGGAGCCCAATTAAAAGAATATCTGATCAAGGAGGAAATCTATCTATGAACATACCCAAAATTGCAGATGCCATTGGTTATATTGATAATGAGCTTATCACTGCTACACTGGAAGCACCGCCAAAGAAAAGGCATAATCCTGTAATGAAATGGATGACGGCTGCGGCTTGTCTTACCCTATTTGTAATCGCAGGTATTTTGATTCCGCATCTTTTAAAGAATGACGCAACAGCTGAAAGCAAATATAAATATCATGTTTCTAAAACAGAACGAGCCATAGAATGGTCATGGAAATACAAGACTGCAGCTGAAAAGTATCCTGCTATTAAGTTAAATGGAAAACAGTTTACCGTAAAAAGCCAGAATCCAATCCACACAGATACACTAGGGGATGAGATTGGCTCCTGTATAGCAGAAGGCCTTGATCTTGATACCGAAAAAAAATATACGGAAACATTTGAGGTGTGGAAGATTCATGGAATATCAGAAGAACTGATGATTGCTGCAGGGAATGAAGACGGATTTTATGTTTATGCAGCTGATGAAAGCACTGCTCCAGATACTTTAGGAAAGTTGCTGGAACTGTATGGTCTTTCTCAAAATATAGAGTTAAACTACGTGACAAAATGTGAGAATTATGAGGAAAAAGAGGAACTTTTGCTAGATAATGATGATGAGATCTGGCAGATTCTTGCGGGTCGCAGTGATGCAAAACTTGATAATACAAGTGATTTCTTTGAAAGAGAGAACCGTATTTATCTCGCTTTCACCGCAACCTCGAAAACGCTGGGTGTTTATAACCGGGTGATCTACATTTCTGAAGACGGCTATTTCGCAACCAATATTTTAGACTATGAATACAGCTATTTCATTGGAAAAGAAGCAGCAGGACAAATCATCCGTTACGTACAAAAGCATTCCACGGAAACAAAATCCAGCAGTAGTGTGCCAACCATATCCGGAACTGTCACGGAAATTGGAGATGGATATATGATCGTTGATAATACAGCTTTATGCAGGAGCCCCAAAGCCGGAAAAGAATATAAGGTATATACAGATGATATAAGGGTAAAAAGATGGATTGAAAGTGGAGAGATCAAGACAGGAGATCTTGTAGCGGTTGAATATGAAGGGGAAATTTCCGGTAGCTGCGAGGTAACAGGAGCATATTCCATATTTACAGGAACGCTTGAAGAAAATGATATTCTAACTAAGGAATAATAAAAACAGGAAAAGGAAGGATACTGGCTTGAATGCGAAACGAATTTATTTGATAAAGATTGCCCCGGTTGTTTTATTGGCAGGCACTGCTTACTGGCTCCTGGGTTCTGATTTCTTTGCATTTTTAACCTGGTGGGAGATGCTGTTTCTGTTGGGACTGGTATTTATGCCGGTAACATCCAGGATGTTTCGAGGATTTGATAATAACGGCTGGATGTTTTCCAAGGTACTGGCGGTTGCGGTATGCGGATATGTACAATGGCTACTGGCTTGTCTGAAGATCTCTCCATTTACAGGAATCACCTGTGTGATCCTCACGGTTATCTGCTGCCTTGGAAGTCTTTTATATGGAATCAAATGTAAGAACAGGTTCCCGGATTCACTTCCATGGGAACAGGCAGCCCTGGTCTACCGGGAAGAGATTCTGTTTTTCCTGGTGTTCCTTTTCTGGACATATCTGGCCGGATTCCATCCAGCAGCCCATGGGACGGAAAAATATATGGATTTTGGTTTCATGCAGGCCATGATGAGAAGTACCACTCTGCCAGCCCAGGATATGTGGTATGCCGGAAAGCCCTTTAATTATTATTATGGCGGACAGTATCTTGCCGTATTCCTTACGAAGCTGACCGGAACAAATGTAGAGGTCACTTATAATCTGATGAGGACCATGGTTGCTGCTTTTGCCTTTCTTCTTCCTTTTAGTCTGGTGCGTCAGATGCTAAAAGACAAATTAAAGACTGGGAGAAAATGGTCTTTCTGTCTTGGCGGTATTCTGGCAGGGATGGCAGTGTCCATGAGTGGAAATCTCCACTATATTATTTATGGGATCATCCTCAGGCTCCTGAAAATAAAAACAGATTACTGGTTCCCAAGTTCTACCCGCTATATCGGCTTTGATCCGGCTGTGACCGGGGATGAGACGATCCATGAGTTTCCATCTTATTCTTTTGTTCTGGGAGATCTTCATGCCCATGTGATCAATGTCTTTCTGGTCCTGACGGTACTGGGAATCCTTTATTCCTGGATAAAGACAAACTCAGGAAAAAGCTGGAGGCAGAGAGAAATCGGACTCCTTGGGCTGCTTCTTGGAATGTTCCTTTTTTCTAATACATGGGATTTTATGATCTACTACGTTGTAATCTGCGGAACATTGCTCTTTGGAAATCTGAAACGTTATTCCTCTGGCTCTTGTATAAGCCAGGCTTTGAAATGGAGTGTGATACAGTGGATTGAACTGCTGGCGGCTGCGTTTCTTGCATCTCTCCCATTTCATCTGACTTTTGAAAATGTAATGGTCCAGGGAATTGGAATTGTAAAAATACATACCGCTTTTTACCAGTTTTCTGTATTATGGGCATTCCCGCTTCTGGTTTGCGTGCCATTTGTTATCGGGATTCTGAGACGCATAGGAACATTTCCAGAGAAAAAATTTCGGAGCTTTTTTAGCAATATAAAGTATTCGGATCTGTATGGTCTGGTTCTTGTACTTTGTGCTATAGGGCTGATTTTTATTCCTGAGTTTGTTTATGTACGGGACATTTATGAAAAAACAGCCCCAAGAGCTAACACTATGTTCAAGCTCACTTATCAGGCGTATATCATGTTTGGGATTATGATGGCGTATATATTGGTATTCTTTACAGTAAACAGGATAAAAAGATGCAATGGCGCTGACAGTACTGTCATGTGTAAAGGGCTTCTGAGGTGTCCAAGGCTTCAGTCCCTGACAGGGATCATTGCGATCCTTGTTCTGATCTCAACCTGCGGCTACCTGGAAAATGCGATCACCCATTGGTTTACCGGATTCCCGAAAAGAAATGCATATCAGACACTAAATGCAACAAATTATCTGGAAACTGCAATTTCCGATGACGCCGCCGCGATCCGCTGGCTGAATGATAACGTCGAGGGCCAGCCTATCATTCTGGAAGCCAGCGGTGACAGTTACCAGGATTATGATAACCGTGTTTCTGCAATGACAGGACTGCCAACGGTTTTAGGCTGGTATGTGCATGAATGGCTGTGGAGAAATGATCTGGAAGAAGAAAACCAGAGAAAAGAGGACGTACAGACCATATACACTTCAAGCAACGCTGATCAAATAAAATCTTTGATAGAAAAGTATAAGATTTCTTATTTATTCATCGGAAGCTGTGAGTATGAGAAATATGGAGAAATCAATAGCGAACTCTTAGCTTCGATAGGAAAAGTTGTTTTTCGACAGAGTGAGACAACGATAATTGAAGTTTCCAATGGGACGATGACTGAATGACACATATTTAGGAATATGGAACAAAATCCACCTACACAGTCAGTCAATTTTAGGGCTCATGTTGCTAAAGTTGCCAGAAATGATTTCTATAGATACCTCAAGGTATCTAAAAAGCAAAAAAGCGGTCAGCTAAAGTAATTATCGCACTAGATAAATTTACGAGCATATTGCCGAATGAAAAGTATGCTTCTGACAGAAACGATGAAGAGATTAGAAAATTGGTCAGTCTTTTTTTCGGAAACAAAAGGTGAGCCAAAGAATATTCGTTCTAAAATATTTTTATTTCGAATCAAACAGAGACATTGCAGAAAAATATGGTTACACTGAACGTGAAGCAAAAATTTAGGTTGAATTCTAAGTAGCCTTTTTTCTTGTTTACAAAAATTATAGTCTTGCAATCTATATGGGAAGGATTATAATTAAAGTATCCAAAAAATGGGAGAAGGTGACTATATGCGTAGAAGAGAACTTTCAACTATATTAAAAGAATTTGAGCGAGATATGAGAAACATTTTTAAAGATGATTTTCGTATGGTTCGCTTATATGGCTCTTATGCAAGGGGTGATTATAACCAGAATTCAGACATAGATGTAATGGTTTTGGTAAATACTCCTGTGGATAAAATAAACTCATTTTATGATCAGGTTTCAGATTGCGCATTCGAATATCTTATGAAATACAGGGTAGATATTTCACCAGTTATAAAAAATATAGATCATTTTAACTATTGGAAGAATGATCTTCCTTATTATTATAATGTAGAACAGGAGGGGATCGTAGTTAATGGATAATGAAAAACGACAAGCTCTTTCTGTATACCGCATGGAACAAGCGGAAGAAACTCTGACAGCTGCTAAAATGTGCCTGGAATATCATCTATATAAGGACTGTATTAACCGTTCTTATTATGTTGCCTTTTATGCAGTAAAGGCTGTGCTGGCCATTGAAGGAGTAGACTTTAAAAGACATAAAGATGCTGTAGCATATTTTAACAAAATGTACGTAGCATCAGGAAAGGTATCAAGAGAAGTAGGAAAAAGGCTGGGAAGGATTAAAACAGTCCGAGAAGATAGCGATTACAGTGAATTCTACATCGCATCAGCAGAGGATGCTGCTAAACAATATGAGTCTGCTTGCTTTATCTTGGAAGAAATAAAAAAATACCTTCCAACCATGATTTAAGACAAAATTATCTCAATTTATTTATCCGGACGTATTGCATACAGTATATTTCCAGAATCCCAAAGTATGTTTAGCGAAAAAGAAATTTTTGAAATGTATAGTGTTTCCACTGCACTATACATTTTTTATTTATTGTTCTTTTTCCTTTACACAAAAATACACATAGGAGAAGCAAAACAATGCAAGAAAAAAGAACGTAAGCGATGAATAACCCACCGTTTAGACAGTTTTCTTTTTTCATGAGATAATTCTCTCATGGAGTGGAACTTCTATACATCTTCTATGTGACTTTACTATTCGGACTATTTTACTTCACATCATTAAGGTCCTGTGTAAAAAAACACTCCAAATAATTCTTATAATTAGGGAGTGATTTACTTTGAAAAGACATCCGCGCCGATCTGATGAGGAATGGCTAAATATTATTCATGAGTGCCGTACCAGCGGTCTTTCGGATAAAATCTGGTGCGAAGAGCATCATATCCAGCCAAGCAAGTTTTATTATCATATACGCCGCCTGCGGGCCAAGGCATGTGAAATCACGGAACGGGAGGATACGCTTCCCCAGAAACAGGAAGTTGTTCCGGTTTCTTTCGCAGAGCAGAAATTCTGTATCCTGCCAACCTAAACAGCAGGTGGAGAGGGGATTCATCCTGATACTGTCATCACAATCCGGATGAACGGAATCCAGCTTGATATCTCAAACAGGGCAGCCAGGGAAACGATCGCAAATACATTCTCTGCGCTGCGGGCATTATGTTAGACGACATCTCCGGTGTATCAAAAATTTTCCTGATCACCGGAAGGACCGACATGAGAAAGAGCTTCGATGGTTTGATGGCGATCATCCGCAACATCTATCAGTTGGATCCATACGCCAATGCTGTCTATCTGTTCTGCGGAAGGGACAGCCGTAAAATCAAAGCCCTTTACTTTGACAAAACAGGATTCGTCCTGATGCAGAAAAGGCTGGATGGAATCGGACGTTTCCAGTGGCCGAGGAATGCTTCTGAAGCAAGGCTTCTTTCCAGGCAGGAATTCCGGTGGCTTATGGAAGGCCTTTCCATCGACCAGCCAAAGGCAATCAGGGTCAGTGGGCGGAAGAAGGATTTTTAACCTTTGTGAAAAACAGAGATTTTATAAATTTTTATTTCTGTTTCAGGTCAAAGACAATGGGCATTTATCCACCGTCCTCTTCCTGCGGTTTTTGGATTTGTGGATGTTCCCACTCCAGGTACGGCTCTGATTTTTTATCTGTGGATAACTTTCCTAAAAAAAAGCAAAGTGGCATGATATTTACAGCTTTTTGCCTTTTTCAGGAAAGTTATCCCCCGTCATAATGACGAAGCGAAAATCCGGCTGGTTTGCGGTTATCTTTCTTTTCCTTTATAATAAAGATAAAAAAGAAAAGGACGGATAAAGCCAATGCCTGTAAATCCTGAGGATATGATCCAGCTGCTTATGAAAACAAATGCGGACCAGGAAGAATGCCTGAAAGAAAAGGACCAGACGATCTCTGATCTGCGTGCCACTGTTGAGGAACTCCGCAACACGGTGACAGATCTTAGAAGTACCATTGCAAACCTGAATGAAACCCTGGATGAGTTTAAGAGAAAGCTTTTTTGGTACTTCCAGCGAAAAAGTAAAGCAGGAAAGATCCGTGGATCTGTCTGCACAGGGTACAGACCCAGAAGAAACTGTCGTGGTCAAAGAACATAAACGTACCAGAAAAAAGAAATCCGTACGTGATGATCTGTACGCTTTGCTCCCCATCCGGGATATCAAATGTGACGTACCAGAATCGGAACGTTTTTGCCCGGACTGTGATGCACCTATGGAACACCTGGGGTACAAAACTGTCCGTGAGGAACTGAGGATCACCCCTGCGAAAGTAGAACGTGTCAGGTATCTTCAGGAAACCCTGGTCTGTCCGGTTTGCCGTGAAGGGGATGATACAACGATCAGGGCTACCAAAACACCAGCTGCCCTACTTGCGCATAGTCCTGCATCACCGGATATGGTGGCAATGGTCATGTACCAGAAAAGCTGTCTGTACCTTCCCTTCTACCGCCAGGAAAAAGACTGGTCTCAGAAAGGAGTCCCTCTTCCAAGGTATTCCAGAGCACACTGGTACAACTACTGTGCTCTGGAATACCTTGCCCCTGTATATGAAGCACTTCACCAGAAGCTTTTAGACCGGGAAGTGATCCATGCGGATGAGGTACCATGCCAGGTCCTTCATGAAGAAGGGAAGGACCTGGCATGGTACCTCAAAATCTTATATGTGGATCTATCTGAGTGGAAGCGATGGGCTTCCGGGGATCGTGCTTTACGATTACCGACCCGGCAGAGGCGGGGAAAACCCGATCGAATTCCTGTCCGGATTCAAAGGGCTGCTGCACTGTGACGGTTATTCCGCATATGGAAGGATTGAAGATGTGGTTCTGGTATGCTGCCTGGCACACTACCGCAGGAAGTTTTATGAAGATGTCCCGACAGGACGTCGGAAAAAGCTGAAGCTTCTGGATATCAATTCAGAAGAGGAACTAAAAGAGCCTTCTTCCGGAATGTCAGATGACAACGGCCTTCTTCCGGCAGAAAAAGGAGTAGCTTTCTGCAACCGTCTGTTTTTCCTGGAACGCTGCTATAAGGAACTGCCTGCAGAGGAACGGAAACAGAAACGCCAGGAAAAGGAACCGGAAATATGGAATGAATTCTGGTCATGGCTGGGAAGCCTGAATCCGACAGGCGGAAGCAAACTTGAAAAAGCAGTAAACTATGCCTTCAACCACAAAGAAACACTGATGAACTATCTTCTTGATGGAAGATGTGAGATTTCAAACAACGCAGCGGAACGGAGGGCAAAGTCTTACGCAACAGCGAGGAAAAACTTTCTGTTTCATGATACAGTTGACGGTGCAAATGCAAGCGCAATCGTCATGAGCCTGATTGAAACAGCCACGGCAAACAACCTGAACATTTATCAATATCTCTATACACTCTTGCTGTATATGCCGGACTATAAAAATGAGCCCGCAGGCATAAAGCAGCTGATGCCGTGGAGTGAATTCATAAAGGAAAATTGTTCAGGAATAACAGATACAGAAAAAATACTGCCGGAAAATCGAGGGGACCTTCCTATCTGAGGTCTCCTGGAAGTCGTACACGGGTGGTTATTCATCGCTTACTCTATTTTATTCCAGCGAATATTTCCGTTAGCATCAAGATTTGTGAACCTGTTCATATCGAAAATGCGAAAGCTGCTGTTCTGCATTCCACATGGCAGCGTACTTTCCGTCCTTTGCTAACAATTCTTTGTGCGTACCAGCTTCGGTGATCCGACCATCGGAAACCACCAGAATCTGATCGGCATTTTTTACTATGGACAGGGTATGTGCGATCATCACCACGGTTTTTTTCTCTTTCAGCAGGTTTGCAATCGCCTGTTTTACCGCCAGCTCATTCTCAATGTCTAGGGAGGCCGTTGCCTCGTCAAGCAGCAGGATTGGGCTGTTTTTCAAAATGGCACGTGCTATGGAAAGGCGCTGACGTTCACCGCCAGACAGGAGATTACCATTTTCCCCAATCGGCGTATCATAACCTTTCTCCATCTTGCGGATAAAGCCGTCACAGTTTGCCTCCCGGCAGGCCGCTTCAATTTCTGCGTCCGTAGCATCCGGGCGGGCATGGCGGATATTCTCCCGCACTGTATCATCAAACAGGAACACATCCTGATCCACCATAGAAATCTGGTCTAATACCCGTTCCGCAGCTACATGATTGATTGGTCTGCCCCCTATGGAAATCGTGCCGCCAGATACTTCATAGTATTTTGCAATCAGGTTCAGGATGGTAGACTTGCCGGAGCCGGAATCCCCCACAATGGCGGTCAGCTTCTGATTCGGCACAGTAAAGGAAGCCTGTTTTAACACCGGTTCCCCGGGAACATAAGAAAAGTCCACATGGTCAAATACAATCTCATGGGAGGCTGCCTGCAACGACTTCATGCTGCCAGTTTCTTCCGGTTCCTTCATCACAGCCATGATTTTATTTTTCGAGATCATCAGATTCTTATAGCTGGTGAGGTCTACAAAAATGGAATTTGCCAGCTTTGCACAGAACAAAGGCAGCATACAAATCAAAAGATAGGACACGGTATCTAAAGTTCCGGCTGCCCAGGGGCCATAGACCGTCCAGATCACAACCGGACAGGACAGCCAGCTCAAAATACCGAATCCCGCACCAATCGGGAGAACCTTTGCTTCATACACAAAGCTGATCCTGCTAAACTCCTGCATGGCATGGATCACGGTTTTGTTTTTCAGACCGCCAACGCCATAGGCCCGGAAAGTCTGGATACCGGATACATACTCCACAATGCTGCTGACATTCTCCGCACAAATATCGTTCTTCTCTTTTCCATATTTCGCTACCTGCCGGAAGGAAAGCCATAATCCTGGAATCAAAAGCAAGTCAGCAGTCAGTAGAATCAATCCGGCAGGAAAGTAAATCGTCATCACAAAAACGATCAGCATCAGCGACAAGGCAAAATTCTTTGCAATGTCCCCAATCTTATGCGTCAGAATTTTTTCATAATTATTTACATCACTGGTAATTGTATTGATATAATCGCCAGTCTGCCCCCTCGTAAACCGGGAGAGCGGGATACGTTTGAGATGGTCGCCCATAAACAGGCGGATATTTTTACTGACTCTGGCACCGCCGATCTGTGCTTTGGTATAGCCATAGCTGTATATCAAAATGCGGAACAGGAAGATGACAGCGATAATACCCGTTAGTGCCAGTACACGATTCATGTCAAACTGACCATCCCATAAAAACCGCATGACGGAATAAAGCAGCATGAACAAACTGCCAGAGAGCACCCCCTCCAGAACCGTCCCGGCAACACCAATATAAAAATCCCTGTTCTTCTTCCATACGTTATTCGGATTCATTCTGCCCGCCTCCTTCCAGTTGATAAGTAATTCCCCGCGCTGTTTCGTAGTCCTCCCATGCTTTCTGATAGTAAGCGTTCTCTTTCCGTACTTTCTCATGGGTGCCGACGTTGGTAATTGTATGGTTCTCTACCACAGCCACACGGTCGCACATTTTCAGGGCGCTCAGCCTGTGCGCTACCACAATGACCGTCCTGCCTTTACAGAGGTTCTGGATGGCCTTATCAATTTCCATCTGATTTTCCGGGTCAGAGGCGCTTGTCGCTTCGTCCAGGATCAGGATGGGGGCATTTTTCAGAATTGCCCTTGCAATGGCGATCCGCTGTTTTTCTCCACCAGAGAAACGGGAGCCGAAACTGCCTACCTTTGTGTCATAACCATCTGGCAGTGACATGATGAAGTCATCAATCTGCGCCTCCCTGGCGGCAGCCCGTACTTCCTCCAGGCTGGCGTCTGAACCCATGCGGATGTTTTCCAGGACACTGTCACGGGTAAGGAATGTCTTTTGAAATACAATGGCAATATTCTTCAGAATGGTATCGTAGTTCAGTTCATTCACGTTGATACCGCCAATCAACACCTCCCCCTCCTGCACATCATAAAACCGGGAGATCAGTTCAATCACGGTACTCTTGCCCGCGCCGGACTGTCCCACAAGTGCCATGCGTTCCCCATCCCTGATCTTGAGGTTGACGCCTTGCAGGACATCCGTTTTCCCATCGTAGGAAAAACGTACATTCTTAAGTTCAATCTCATAGTTTTTCGGGAAGTCCTTTCCGCCTTCATAAACAGGAACATCCAATATTTCTTTTGTTTTGGTAATGGCGCCCAGGACATTCGCAAAGTTTGTCCCCAACTCCTGCAAAGGCCGAATCTCTGTCAGATACATGGAGCCGACATAGACGAACAGCAAAAAAGCACTGGCCGCCAGGGAGCCCTTCAGGAAGAACATTCCGCCCAAGGGAACCATCAGCAGCATCCCACATTCGATCAGAACCACAAAAGTTGCGTAAGGAGGTCCCATTCTCCGGGAGGTTTCATTCCACATGGCGTTTTCCTCCTGGATCGCGCCGGAAAATTTCTGGAACGACTTGCTCCCCATGTTGTACGCTTTAATCAGTTTCATACCGCTGATATACTCGATCATAACGGAATTGAGCGTTGTAATAGATCGGTTCGCCCGGTTCATCAAATCGTCCGTATTCCGAAACATAACCCCCATTACCACAACGGCCAGAATCAACGGCAACAGGGAAACCAGTGCCAATGGGATATTTACTGTCATTAAATAGATAAAAATCGCTACCGGCCCTACCATATAGCACACAAGGTCTGGAAGGTTATGAGCCAGGAACAACTCTAATTTTTCAATATCTTCATTCAGTACTGTTTTGATATCCCCGGTCCGCCTCTCATTCAGCGTACCAAGAGGAACTTTTGCCAGATGCTCCGCTACCATGCAGCGTACCTTGAACAAAGCGCCGTAAGCACCTTTATGAGCAGCCACGCCGGAACACCCAAATAAAACAAAGCGCAGAACCACAGAAACGGCAATCATCATGATCGTCTGTACGACAAGCTCGTTTGTGCAGATATGCTGGAAAGCGGCATCCATCACACGGTAAATCCCAATATACGGAACAATGATGCATAGGCCGCTTGCCATAGCCAGCAGAATTGCCAGTAGCAGCCAGATTTTTTGCTCACCAGCCCATTGAAGCAACAATGTAATCCTGTTTTCCTTTTTCTGTTTCATCACTTCACATCTCCTTTCCCCCTGAAACAGAGAACAGTTCCCGGATCTTTGGGAGGAAATCCATCACAACAGGGATGTCATCCGGCATTTCCCCTTCATCAAAATGCAAGACACGTGAGCAGGTACGGCAGACAAATTCAAAATCATGGGTGACAATAAAAATGATTTTTCCCTGTTCGGATAACCGTTTGATCAATCCCGCCACCTGCGCCATGCTGTCAAAGTCCAGTCCGCTGGTGGGCTCGTCGAACACCAGCAAATCTTTTCCACAGATCATGCTGACTGCCACAGCCACCCGCTGCTTCTGTCCACCGGAAAGCGTGTTGGGATGGCGTTCCCGGTAGGTTGTAAGCCCCAGTTCCGCCATGGTTGTTTCTACTAAATCCTGATCCGGGTTTCGAATTCCGAAGGAACATTCTGCCTCCACACTTTCTGCAAACAATTCATAGTTCACATCCTGCATCACCATATAAGAGCGTTTCAGCCTCAACTTGTGTTCTAGCGGCTGACCATTCCAAAGGAACTCACCTTCACAGTCTTTATGAAGCCCGCACAGAGCACGGGAAAACGTGGTTTTTCCGGCTCCATTATGACCGACAACCCCAATGACTTCTCCCTTTGCGACAGAAAGAGCAATTTGGTGTAGAATCGTCCTCTTTTTATAACGCAGCTTAACATCACGGATTGCTAATGTAGGAGGGAGAACCGTAGGATGGGTGGCTGGAGGAAGAACCCTTGTCAGGTCAACTGCCCGCAGCCCCATGTGTTCCCGTTCGTTTTCCGTCAAACGGAGAAATTCCTCTGGCGTAAAAATCCTTGCTATTTCCCCATCTTCCAGATAAACAATGTGGTCTGCCAGCTCCATCAGATAATAGAGCCTGTGTTCCGCAATCAAAATGGTTTTGCCCTGGCTCTTTATCAGCCGCAGATGTTCTTTCAATTCCTGGATGGAAGCCATGTCCAGATTTGAGGATGGTTCGTCCAGCAGATAGATTTCCGGGTTCATGGCATAGACCGACGCAAACGCGATTTTCTGTTTTTCCCCGCCCGACAGTTCAAAAATATTTCGGTTCCGTAGCTTTTCAATATGCAAATCTTTTGTTGTCTGTTCTACCCGTTCCTCCAGTTCCTTTACCGGCCTGGCTTCATTTTCAATTCCAAAGGCAATCTCACTGTCCGTATCCACATTGAAAAACTGTGTCCGGGGATTTTGAAACACAGACCCCACCTTTGCAGCGATCTGATACATGGGCAGGTCACTGATTTCCTGTCCGTCCACTAGCACGCGCCCCTGAAGTTCTCCCTGGTAAAATTGTGGGATCAAACCGTTTACCAGCCTTGTGACCGTTGTTTTTCCGCACCCGCTGCGGCCACAGAACAAGACACATTCCCCGTCTGCAATTTTCAGGCTGATTCCATGCAGACTGTCATGCTCCTGTCCCTCATAAGAAAATGATACATTTTCAAACTCAATCACCTGATCACACCTCCCCGCTTACATAATTCAAAAATAAAGAAAGCAACCGCAATCAACATCGCCGTCCAATCTGCAATCCCGCATTTTATCTGGACAAGACAGGTCCGGGGATTGGGATTCTCGATCCCGCGGGTAACAGAAGCGATAGAAAGCTCGTCCGCTGCCTTGGAGGCCATCATCATCAGCGGAACATAGATACACTCTACTGTCATTCCCGGATGGGAAAGGAATCCGCCTAGGGAGGGCGATACGTCCCGCATCCGCATGGCGTCCTTGATAAAATGCCAGTCCTCCTGGACGGTTGGAATATAGCGCAGCATGACCGCAAATGTGATGACAAATTTTTTCGGGGCATGGATTCGGTTCATGGCGGATAAAAATTCGCTGACCTTTGTTGTAGACAAGACTATCCCTGCCAGCATCCCGCAGGCGTAAACCTTGTGAAATAGCCCAAGGAACGCAACAAACATGGTCTGCAGCGTCCCCATCATAGCCGCCATGATCCAGACTGTCAGTACACAGACTAACGCATAAAAGCATACCCCTTTTACGGCATATTTCCACTTTCCACAAAGCACTCCTAATACAGCAATCAGCAGGACAAGCGCAAACTGATAGGTAAGAGAAGGTGCGAACATGGAACTCAGTACACACATCAAAATAAGAAAGAGCTTGGCCCGCGGGTCAAGCCAAAGCCCTTTCTGGACGGTGTTACCCATCATGCTGTAATACCCGCTTTTTCGAACTGCTTCTTCAACATTTTGCAGCCTACAAATGCACTGATAGAAGCTGTTACAAGGAGAGCGGCAAACATGGCGATAAAGATTCCCGCATTTGCGGTCGTCTGCATGGTGTCGATATAACTTTGCTCGGTTCCATTTCCCAACATGGTCTGCGCCCACCCCTGGGGATCAGCAAAGAAAACAAGGTACGACCCTGTTCCGCCCAAGGAGAAAAGGATATAGGACAGACTGTTGATCTTCTTGCTCTTGTACTGCTTTGTACCGGCAACAAAATCAGCTACGACAGCCATAATGAGATAGCCCAACGCAAACGCCCAGTGCATACCAGTGACAAACCAGATAATGGCCATGATAACGCCCATGATCGTGACGCTCCAGCGTTTATGTACTTTTGCGATCATCAGCAGATAAATTGGTCCGGCAAGCAAAGCACTCCCGGCGGGCATGAAAAAGGTCAGCACCGGGTTGGTAGCAAAAAAGACGCCTCCTACCATGATGAATACGAACAGAAGCGCAGTAAAAATTCCCGTTGTTACTAAGTCCTTGACAGACAATCCTGCCTTTGCATTTACTTGATTACTCATATTTTTTCCTCCTGCTTTCAAGAACGGTTGACCTACCGTCTGAAATCTGTTATATTATGATTAGTTGCTGCTAACCACGGCCTATATCATACTAACTTTACGGGTGGGCTGCAATACATTACAGACACATTCGTCTTTTCGTTGCAAAACTCCGTCCAATCGTTGCAAAGGAGGCCGTCATTTGAACAATAACATTATTGCGGATTACTATGAGCCGCTTTTAACAGATAACCATTTTATCCCGGTAGATAGCAATAACCACTTCAATTCTGCCGGACAATGCTGGCAGTTATTGCCTGAATTTGGAGAAGGCTTTTACTGGGTCTATGCGAAAAAAGATCTGTACGACATTAAAATCCATGATTTTTATTTCCATGAGGATTTCTTCATGGAATTTCATTTGCCGGAAGCTCTGAGTATTACTCAGTATGAATCCATCTCCGGCGAAGAATTAAATCCTTACCGGCGGATGTCTGCCGGATGTATCAAAGCCTTTATTGGCGGCTATAAGCCATACAAGGCAATCATCCATAAAAAAATCCCCATCCGGTCTATTGGTATCGAAGTCATGCCTGCATACTATGAGGATTATTTGCAAAAACAATATCCGGGGGACTATATCAGCCCACTTGCAGCTTTCCGGCAGGTTGATCAGACCACAGACTTCCCGGCTATGGCAAAGCTGCTCCATGAGGTAAAGGTCTACCGTGGGGATGGGATTGCCGCAGGACTATTTTATGAAGCGAAAGTGGCCGAGGCCGTATCCCTTGTGGTGGAAGAACAGAAAAAAATTCTCTCCCGCAAGGAGAAACATCTATCCGACCAGGATATAGCACAATTGGAAAATGTGACTGCTTATCTCAATGACCACTATGCGTTTGATATCCCATTGGAGCGGCTTGCAAAAATCGCCTGTATGGGAACCACCAAGCTGAAAACATCTTTTAAGCAGCTGCAGGGCTGCACAATCACAGAGTATATTCAACAGCGCCGCATGAGCCAGGCAGAGCATTTGCTGATTGATACGGATTTCACGATAGGACAGATTGCGGAAATGATCGGCTACTCTACTTCTAGCCGGTTTGCGGAATTGTTTCGTAAGAGTACGGGACTCCTGCCCATTGAGTATCGGAAAATGGCTCAGCAAAAATAAATTCACAATGCAATGCCACGACAGATCACTCTATAACGGAGGTTCAGTCGTGGCATTTTTCTATTTTCCTTTTCGGATACAGCCATTTTACCATTTTCCAGATTGTAGTATTTAGTAGATAGAAAATAGAAGGTAAGGCTTCGATGGAAAGCACAGCAAGCGAATACACGCTTGCGATTTTTCGTATTTTCAGGTTTCTTGCCCGAAAATGAAGAATGCTTGTTAGGATTATCCCAAACTCTTATGAAGAACGGAGACAGTGCATGGCGAACCGAAAACGGAATATCTAGATGAATTTTTATGTCACGGAGGATGAAAAACGGCTCATAGATGAGCGGATAAGACTGCCACCGACTCGCTCTATCAGGCAGATAAGGACAGATTCTTTCCCACAGCACCGCATACATGCCAGTTTATACATATTCCTACAATGTCTGCTGCTACGAATATCTACCCTATGCCTTTTAACTATTAAAGTTCTAAAGAATCTTCTGCATCTACCCACATCTGCAAATTTCCATCAAGATATAACCTTGCATATTCTAATGGTTCATCAATTGCAAGAGACGTCAAAGCACAATCTGATCCGGGTGTGGTTCTTAAATTCTTTTCTGCTTCCCAACAGTCAATGCGAAGCATATAGCCTGCACTGGTATAAACATCAATACTGTTGCACTGTGGATTGTATTCTGCAAATATTGTTCTCATCGTATCTTATCTCCTTATCGCTCAATCATCAGTTTCAAAAATCAGAAGCATTTCAATCAGTTCACCATGTCACTTTTATTTTGTGTTATACTGTTTTATATAATTTTCTTGCCCTTGTATTTTCCCTTATCAGAGTTCGTAAACTTATATGGGAAGATATAACACAAGGGAAACAATAAGGGAAATCTCACCTGCGACAAATCCAGTGTTTTCAAGGGTTTACAGAGAATTTGATAACAAAATATAACAGTTATACGGTAATCATTTGCAAGAATAAGAAAAGTGCAAATCACGCACTGAATTTATTGCAGTATATCATGGTAAAACTGGATTTAAAGCTACATCCAGTGAAAACAAAGATAGTCAGCATGTGGGACGGAAAAGAGGGATTTGACTTTCTCGGAATGCACCACAGAAGAATGACAACGGAAACACGCAAAGGACAACTGTACAAGGAAACGTATCAGTACCCAAACAGAAAAGCCATGAAGAAAATGAAAGCCGAAGTCAAGAGGAATGTAAATAGACGAAGTCTGCTAGTTGCAAAGGAAGAGGATTTAATAAAGAATCTGAATCCGAAAATCACAGGATGGAAGAATTATTATTCCACCAAGAGAAACGAAAAGTGGATGCAGGCTCTAGACTGGTACATTATTTGCACTTTTACAAGATGGTATAACAAGAAACACCAGAGACGTAATCGTATGTCAAAGGTGGGATTTGTAAGAAATAGCATTTATGAAAAAGGATTAAAGAAAATGGCTAGAGCATGACGTAATGCTGTAGAAAGAAGAATGTCGGAAAGCCGTGTGAGGGAGAACCTCATGCACGGTTTGATGAGGGGCGGATGAAAATTTCATCCGCCTACTCTACCATGTATAGGAAAAAGATAATTTTTCTCATAAAATATAGTAATACTTGTCTGGAGTTCTTTCCAGTGGTATATTTATTGCAGTGAATAAAATAATAAAATATTCACTGGCGTATATGATAGGGGGAATAAAATGCCAGCCAATTTTACAGAAGAACAGCGAAAAGTAATTCGAAACAGTCTGCTTACGATTGGCTATGATCTGATCCGTGAAGTAGGATTGAAGAAGATGAAAGTATCCCTGATTGCAGAAAGAGCAGAGATTGCAACAGGAACCTTTTATCATTTCTTTGAATCAAAGGAAACATATGTGTCAGCCTTGATCGAAGAACAGGAGAAAGTCTGGAAGGAGCAGATGATTTCAGGAGTGAAATCTTATGGAAAACTTACTCTGGAACAGGCAGTCCGGATTTTCCGGGAATCATTCCGGAAAGAAAATAATATTTTAATGGAATTTACGCTGGATGACTGGGTATGGTTAAAATCGCACAGGACAAAAGACGGATTGTTCAGCAAGGAACACGATGAACTGGAAGTGCAGCAGTATCTGGCCTGTATAGATGGTATCCGCCCGGACCTTGATATCCGGATTATCATTAATTTTTTCAAAACCATTTACAGCATGGCACAGAACAGAGATACTTTCATTGATGAGGTGTTTGAGACGAATGTCGATATGATATTCGAATGTATATACAACTATATGGTTATACAGGATGAAAAGTAAAGAGAAGGAAGGGAGAAGTGAATAAGATGGCAGCAAAGATAGT
Source organism: Ruminococcus sp. RTP21358st1_G6_RTP21358_211008 (assembly GCF_040908885.1). Classification (NCBI taxonomy): domain Bacteria; kingdom Bacillati; phylum Bacillota; class Clostridia; order Eubacteriales; family Oscillospiraceae; genus Ruminococcus; species Ruminococcus sp. RTP21358st1_G6_RTP21358_211008. Next base: position 30,467 of record NZ_JBDGDM010000018.1, on the reverse strand, counting down.
AGTAGAAGCAATTGTTTATAGTCTGGTATATTCGGTTTTCATGCTGGGGTTGTTCAAAGTGCAGGGGGCAAGGAAGTAGCTTTATAATTATCCGCCGGCAATTCAGAAACGTGCAATTGAGAGAGGAATTACGACACAGGAAGAGATGAATGCAAATGCGAAAAGGAACAAAGTTATTGGACTGATTGGAATGATCGTGTTGAGTATTGTGATTACCTGTGGAGTGAATAAGCAGTATACATTTGGGGCAGGATTCATACAGTCTTATATATTTTTTAACGCATTTTCATTGTTTGATGCACTGGTGATCGACAGTATCTGGTTCTGTCATGGAACATGGTGGGTGATTCCGGGAACAGAGGATATGACAGAAGCGTATCATGATTATGCATTCCACTGGAAGTGGTTCTTCCTCAGTCTGGTAATGAGTCTGCCGCTGGCAGTGATTGTCGGGGGAATTGTGGCATTGATCTGATGATTGGCGGATATGATATGGAGTCTAAAGAATAATAAGAGATAAAACATACGATACCTGTTTGGAATTTGTAGGATGAAATTCCAGACAGGTATTTTTATCGCCACGTTCGTTCTGATAGGGTAGAATCTTCATGGCGCAGTAACTGATGTTAATCAGATTTGACCAGCATTTCAATTCCTTTGCAGCTTCTCACCATATAGTTACAAAAAGACCAGAACGTTTTCTGTTCATAGTAGCTTGTTTCAATATTCCAGCGAAACGAATATAGCAACAGTGGAATGTATTTCATACGGTCACTTCCGGTCTGATTCAATGGTGCTTTTTCCTGCCATGCACAGAAAATCTGCAGATCTTCCGGGAAAATGGTACTGAAAAACAGTCGTTTTGTACCATGTTCTTTTTCTGTGGCAGTGACATAGGCAAGGACTTCCTTGTTGCCGAAGATCTTAGTGAGAACCCGGCGGACACCGGTATAATAATCACCGGTCTTTTCATTGGAAAACGTAAACTCTGTTTCAACAGAAAGACGTTTTCCATGTTTGGCAGGACATCCCCGATGACCGGTCCGTGCAGGTGCAAGATCATACATGACAGAATCAATCCTTGCACTGCCAATCAGATCCAGATTCGGATATTCATCAACGATGGATATCAGGTTCTGTTTTGTATACCAGCTGTCACAAAGGATGATGACATGATCTTTGCTGTGAAATTCAGGCATAACCTGCCGGATCATGGAGGCTGCCAGTTCCAGTTTAGACTCTTTTTTCTGCCATATACGATAGCCAAGAGGAACGGAAAGATAATATACTTTATCCCCATTCCAGACAGGTACGCAGAGCATGACACTCACAAAGCAGTGTCCATTCAGATAGTTGGAACCGTTGTGTGCGGCATGGTCAAACAGTTTTGAAACATTTTCAAATTTTGTGCCAAATTTAGATACCATCGTATCATCCACGCACAGAAATACAGGCTGCGTCTGCAATGAATCCGGTATCAGCTTCAAAACAATCCTGACAGTAGTATTCATAAATCTGGAATAATCAACCTTTGCATAGGAACACGCATAATAAAATACATTCAGTGATTTCTCCGTTATTCTGGATAAAAAATGCTGATATAGAAACCGGATGGAATGTGCGGATTCTAAGGCCAGTATGGATAATATCAGCAAAAATAAGGTATCTGCTGTCGGAACAGAAAAAGTTTCAAAATAAATCAAAAAATATTGATGAAGTCTACCAATCAGAGTTTTTTCGTTGTATAATGCTTTTGTTGTACAGGGTCACTTTCCTTTGTAATGTTTTCAGCAAATTCATTATACATCAGAAAGCCCTGTGCGATATTTTTTTATGAAAAAGTTGTAAAGTGGTGTAAATTATAATAATCAGAGTCACTTCCTATAATATAAGAAATGACTCTGACTTCATTTGTCATGAGTTTCTAATAAAACTATTTATTGTGAAAAATGTTAGAACCCGTCAGTTGGAAGTATTTCTCTCTAAATTTTTGCGGCGCTTAAATTCTAATGGCGAAGCGTTGAACTGCTTCTTAAATGCCGAAGAAAACTTGCTTTGATTCAAATAACCAACTTGTTCTGCAATTTCCGATACAGATAGGTTTGTAGTAGTGAGTAATTCAGCAGCTCGTTGCATACGAACTTCACGTAAATAAATTGATATATTTTGACCATAAACTCCCCGAAAGTAGTTCTTCAGGCTGGTTTCACTGACGGAAAACTGTGCAGCCAGTTCCCACGCGGGATGGTGTTGGCGCAGATCAGAAGTGATGATTTTTTCCACACGTTTTGCAATGTCTACCTGTGTTTCTGTGAAGAATGTGCAGGCTTGGGAAGGTGGTATTTCTTTCAGATTTTGAAGCAGTGAAAACAGGGCAAGGGTATAGATTTTCATTTGTGGGATTGCCAGCGGAACAGAAATATCCAGTAATGACCACAGCTTTTTTAAGACTTCTTCTATCTCAGTCGTAACCGACGCAATATAAGTACCCCCATCCGGGCAGTAAAGATCTCTGAGTCTGTGGAAATCAATATCAAATTCAGCCTCTACCCAGGAGCTTTGAGCATTTACGGTATCCATATCCACAAAAAACTCAATTCCTTCATAGATTCGGCGGGGATAAACGTATTGCTGTCTGGCGAATCGTTCGGTTAAGGATATCTCCCCATCTTTCACATACACAAAGTTTCCGTTATTCAGGATGAGTTCGCATCGTCCTGTTACACAGTAATTTAAGAGCAAAGGTCCTGTTTCCATGGAGCCATTATCGTGAAAGTCTGGGGCTGTCCAGGCAGGAGAGTTCACAAAAATATAAGCCAATGTAACTCCTGGGAACAGAGGGAAAAAAGTCATGGAACCTTTCCCGTCTCTCTCCTTTAAAATGAGTTCTGCGCTAAATTCGCCCCGTTTTATAGATATACCTGGAATTTCAATGCTTTTCTTGATAATTTCATCTATCTTCATTTTCTAACTCCTGTCATTTGGTCTGTTAACCGCTCTGTTTGAGCCTTGCACTTCTATTATAAGATCACAGTCAAAGTCAGTCAACAGAAAAACTCGGTGCTGTTTGGAGCTAAAAAGATGATTGGTTGTAGAGAATCAGCCGGTACTATGCTATCCTATAAAAGGTTAGAAGATGCTAACTAAAAAACGAATGTGGAGGTATTCATCATGAATAACAAGTTACAAGCAAAAGACCTCATTAACCTTGGTCTGTTCACGGTTCTTTACTTTGTCATTGGTTGCTGTGTCGCCATTCCGATTGGGTTTGTCCCGATCTTTCTTCCTGTTCTCGGAAGCCTGTGGTCGCTGATTACCGGTATCCCTTTCATGCTGTTCCTAACAAGGGTTAAGAAATTCGGCATGGTTACAATCATGGGTGTTTTGAGCGGCCTGCTGATGGGACTTACCGGCATGGGATTTTGGGGTGTTCCTGTGGGACTGATTTTCGGCCTGCTTGGGGATCTCATTTTGAAATCCGGCGACTATAAAAGTGCAAAGAAAAGCATCCTTGGTTATGCTGTATTTAGCCTGTGGATGGTAGGTACATATATTCCGATGTATTTTATGGTCGAGGACTCCTGGGCCAGCTTTGCCGCCAGCTTCGGGGAGGAATATGCCGACCGGGTAATGGCGGTTATGCCGATGTGGAGCATTATCCTTGTGGTTGCCGGGATTTTTGTCTTTGCCATTTTGGGCGGACTGCTTGGAAAAACGCTTCTGAAAAAACATTTTGCGAAAGCGGGCATCGCATAATGGAGGGGGTATCCTTTTCCGCCACAACGGACAAAAGGAAAGGAATCCGGCTCGACCCGCGTACGAAGTTGATTTTGCTGTTGACGGTTACTACATTGATGTTCAGCACCGGCAACGAAGGGATTATGAATTTTGTAAAACCTGTGTTAAGCCTAATCCCCTTTGTGCTGATCCTGTCGGAACGCCGCTTCAAAACGGCAGGCAAATACCTGCTTTTATATCTCGCCTGCTTTGCACTGGAACGCATAGCGCTGACGACATTAAGCGATCTGCTGTCCTTTGTGGTTTTGGCGATGACATCCATTATGACGCGGTTTGCCCCTGGTATTATGACGGGGGCCTGGCTGCTTTCCTCCACCTCAGTCAGTGAGTTTATCGGTTCGATGGAACGTATGCACCTGACAGAGAAAATCGTCATCCCTTTGTCTGTTATTTTTCGTTTTTTCCCTACGATCAGCGAAGAATACCAGGCGATCAGTGATGCAATGAAAATGAGGGGTATCCGGTTTGGAGGGAAAAATCCATTTTTGATGGTGGAATACCGTCTTGTACCGCTGATGGTGTCTGTTGTGAAAATCGGAGATGAACTTTCCGCCGCTGCACTGACGCGGGGGCTTGGCGCTCCGGTCAAACGGACTAACGTATGTCAGATTGGTTTTCATGTTCAGGACATGATTGCGATCCTGCTCTGTGCTTTATGTTTCGCTCTGTTTTTGCTGGGACAGTATTTTTCTTTTTAAGGGGGTGAGCTTATGATAAAGATTGACCATATTTCATTTTCTTATGGAGAAGAGAATGAAAATACCGGCGGTGTTCGGGATATTGATCTAAATATAGAGGATGGTCAGTTTGTTGTCCTTTGCGGTGAAAGTGGGTGTGGAAAAACTACGGTCACCCGCCTGATTAATGGACTGATCCCCCATTATTATGAGGGAAAGATGACGGGAGAAGTATGGGTAAATGGAGCCAAGGTTTCCGAACAGCCCCTTTACGATACAGCTGCAGTTGTGGGCAGCGTGTTTCAAAACCCCCGGTCCCAGTTTTTCAATGTGGATACCACCAGTGAAATTACATTTGGCTGCGAAAATCTTGGACAGCCAGAAAAAGACATCCGGGAACGGCTGGCAAAAACGGTTCGGGACTTCCGGCTGGAGAAGCTGATGGACCGTAATATCTTCCACTTATCTGGCGGGGAGAAACAAAAGATTGCCTGTGCCGGGGTATCCATTATGGAACCGGATGTTCTCGTTATGGACGAACCCTCATCTAACCTGGATGCGGCTTCCATCCTTGATCTGAGAAAGATTCTTGCGTTTTGGAAATCGCAGGGGAAAACAATCATTGTATCGGAACATCGGCTTTATTATCTTCGCGGTCTAGCGGATCGGTTTATCTATCTGGCAGACGGGCAGGTGAGTCATGATTATTCTGCGGCAGAATTTGAGCAGCTCACGGAGCAGCAGCGTTCCGATATGGGACTGCGCACGTTTGCTTTGGGGCGTCTCCTGCCTCCGGTTTTACCGCAGCAGGCAAAGACCGCCCTTGCGCTTCGTAATTTCCACTTTGCCTATAAAAACGAACCGGAAACCTTACATATCATGGATTGTGAAATCCCTACGAACCGGATCGTTGGAATTATCGGGAATAACGGCGCCGGGAAATCCACTTTTTCACGCTGTTTCTGCGGCTTGGAGAAGCGCTGTGGGGAGATTGTCTGGAACGGAAAGAAATACCGTCCGAAAGACCGGCTGAATACCTGCTATATGGTCATGCAGGAGGTAAATCATCAGCTTTTCACCGAGTCGGTCCTTGATGAAGTGCTGATCAGTATGGAGGAAGCAAACCAGAAGCGAGCAGAAGAAATCCTAAGTCGGTTAGATTTACTGGATTTTAAGGACAGGCATCCCATGTCCCTGTCCGGTGGCCAGAAACAAAGGGTTGCGATTGCTTCGGTAATCGCTTCAAAACGCTCGATCCTGTTTTTTGATGAACCGACCAGCGGCCTTGATTACAGGCATATGAAAGAGGTTGCAAATGTATTGCGGCAGGTCAGGGATGCCGGAATCACTGTGTATGTCATTACCCATGACCTGGAACTGATTTTAGATTGCTGTACGGACATCATTCATCTTGAGGATGGTTCGATTATCGACCAGTACGGAATGGATGAAGATGGCCTCAGAAAAATAAGAGAATACTTCATAAAGGGGGGATCTGAAAAATGAAGGAAGAAAAGAAAGCGTCGCCAATAAGTGTTTTATTGGGCTGGGGCAAACCGTATCACGGGAAATTCATCGGCAGCGTCGTCCTTGCGGTTTTGGGCATTGCCTGTCAGATGGTGCCTTATTTCTGTGTGGCGCATATCGTCACAATGATGTTGGACGGGGAGCAGGATTTTTCCCGTTATGTGACAGCTTGCATGGTCGCACTTTGCGGCTACCTGGGGAAAGTGCTGTTTTCCAGTCTGTCAACGACTATTTCCCATACAGCGGCCTATTACACGCTGCGGGATATCCGGGGGAGGCTGACAGGGAAAATGGCCCGCGTTCCGATGGGGACGATCCTGGATACTCCGTCCGGTCAGTATAAAACAACGATTGTTGACCGGGTGGAAGGGATGGAATCCACGTTTGCACATCTCATCCCGCAGATGACCGCAAACATCCTGGTTCCGGTGGTAATTGTCGTGTATCTTTTCATTATGGACTGGCGCATGGCGCTGTTGTCCCTTGTTACGCTGGTAGTCGGTCTTGCCGTAATGTCTGTCGGTATGATGAGTTACCCAAAGAAATGGGAGGGCGCGGTCAAAGCCGGGAAAGATATGGCGAACGCCATTGTGGAATATATCGGCGGGATTGAAGTTGTCAAGGCGTTCAGCCAGTCGGCCGGTTCATACAAGAAATATTCGGACGCCGTGAATTACAATGCGAATTACTATGTGGAATGGATGCGGGAAAACCAGAAAACCATGAGTGCCTACAATGCGATCCTTCCCTCAGTGCTGATCTGTGTGCTGCCTTGTGGGTTTGCCTTCTGGCTGTCCGGCAGCCTGGAATTATCTGCGTTCCTCTCCATTGTGATTTTCTCCCTGGGGCTTGTGGGGCCGATCATGTCCGTCTTTACTTTTACGGATGACCTGGCTGTACTGGGAACCAATGTGGAGGAAATCAGCCAGCTATTGAACGCGGAAGAACTGGATCATAAAGATACGCCGGTAAATCTGGCAGATACCAGTATCGGACTCGACCATGTTTCCTTTTCCTATGATGGGGAAAACGAAGTGTTGCATGATGTGAGCCTTTCCATCCAGCCGGGAACCATGACCGCCCTTGTAGGACCGTCCGGTTCCGGCAAATCTACCGTGGCGAAGCTGATCGCTGGGTATTGGGATGTTACGTCTGGCAGTATTACCCTGGGCGGCCATGAACTGAAGGAGATACCGCTGTCTGAAATTGCCGCCCAGATTTCCTATGTATCGCAGGATAATTACCTGTTTAACCGCAGCATCCGGGAAAATATCCGCATGGGCAGGCCGGACGCCACAGATGCGGAGGTGGAGCAGGCAGCAAAACAAAGTGGCTGTGACACCTTTATCCGCAAGTTGGATCAAGGGTATGATACCGTTGTCGGCAGCGCCGGTTCCCATCTTTCCGGCGGTGAGCGGCAGAGGATTGCCATTGCCCGCGCCATGCTGAAGGACGCCCCTGTGGTCATTTTGGACGAGGCGACTGCATATATCGATCCAGAGAATGAGGCAGTTGTGCAGAAAGCAATCTCTGCCCTGACAGTGGGTAAAACGCTGATCGTGATTGCCCATCGCCTGTCTACCATTATCGGTTCGGACAATATTGTGGTGGTCAAGGATGGAACTATCCATGCCCAGGGAACGCATGATAAGTTACTGGAAACCTGTCCTCTTTACCGGGATATGTGGCAGGCGCATATCGGCGCAAAGGATCAGATGTAAGGGGGGGTGTCAAATGTATGGAACATTGAAAAAAATTATTGCGTTTGCTGGCAGCAAAGAGGGACTGCTGAAAAAATCCCTGCTGTTTGCGTTCCTCTCCGGCCTGTTTGCGGCTTTACAGTTTGCCGCCCTCTTTATCGTGGTGGAGGCGCTGGTATCCGATAACCGGGACAGCCGGTTTATCTGGATTTCTTTGGGCATCATGGCTGTTTCCCTGGTTGGAAGGATCATCACGACATATTTCTCCACGATGGAGCAGACGGAAACCGGCTACTGTATGGTGGCGGAAAAGCGTATCCACATCGGAGACCGGCTGCGTTACATCCCGATGGGATATTTTAACAAGAACAGTATCGGGAACATTACCGCTATCGTTACCACCACGTTAGGGGATGTGGAAAATTCGGCGGCGCGTGTGCTGGTATCTGTGTTGGGCGGATTTTTCAATTCGGTGGCGCTTGTCATCGTCCTGCTGGTTTTTGACTGGAGGATCGGTCTGATTGCCGCTATCGGCGTCCTGCTTTATCTTGCAGCGGCGGAGCTTGCGCTCCGTAAATCTGCATGCTTAAGCGGAGTACGGCAGCATACACAGGAAAGCCTTGTGGAATCCGTCCTGGAGTATATCCAGGGGATGGGGATCGTGAAAGCCTTCGGTATGGAGAAGGACAGCACACAGTCCATTGACAGCGCAATCAAGGCAAGCTGCCGGGACAATTTGAAACTGACAAAAGCCAGTGTCCCCTATGATGCCCTGAAACAGGTTGTTGTCCGGGTGTTCAGTGTTTTGCTGCCCCTGGCCTCCATTTACTTCTGGCTGAACGGTTCCCTGTCATTGGCCTATGGCGTGATTTTGGTGGTCGCTTCCTTTATGGTATTCAATGATCTGGAAAACGCCGGAAACATGGCCTCCCTGCTGCAAATGCTGGCGGCTTCTATGGATACGGCAAACTCTATTGACGATACGCCGGTCATGGATGAAAAGGGGGCGGATGTGGTTCCGGCATCCTCGGAAATTATATTTGATAATGTGGACTTTTCCTATGCAGACCGAAAAATTCTGGATCATGTCAGCTTTACGATCCCTGCCGGAACGACCACTGCCATTGTCGGCCCGTCCGGTTCTGGCAAGACGACTATGTGCAACCTGATTGCCCGGTTTTGGGATGTAGACGCCGGGAGAATTACGGTTGGCGGCAAAGATGTACGGGATTTCAAACTGGACAGTCTGATGAAGAATATCTCGATGGTGTTCCAGAGCGTGTACCTGTTTGCAGATACGATTGAAAATAATATCAAGTTTGGCTGCCCGGACGCCACCCATGAGCAGGTGGTTGAAGCGGCGAAAAAGGCTTGCTGCCATGACTTTATTTCTGCTCTGCCGGAGGGTTATGATACTGTGATCGGCGAGGGCGGCGGCACTTTGTCTGGTGGTGAAAAGCAGCGCATCTCCATCGCTCGCGCCATGCTGAAAAATACGCCTATCATTATTTTGGACGAGGCAACTAGCAGCGTTGACCCGGAGAATGAGGACGAATTGCAGCGGGCTATCGAGGCACTGACTCATGACAAGACCATTATTATGATTGCCCATCGCCTGAAAACCGTTCGCAGCGCTGATCAAATCCTCGTGTTAAACAATGCTCACATTGTCCAGAGCGGCACTCATGCGGAGCTGATCCAGCAGAAGGGCTTGTATGCCGACTTTGTGACGGCCAGACAGGAGGCCATCGGCTGGAAACTGGTGCAGTAAAGGAGGTAGCGATGAAACTTCATGCGTCCGGGGAGGACTATCTGGAAACCATCCTTGTTCTCCATAAGAAACTTGGCATGGTGCGCTCCGTAGATGTTGCCCGGCACATGAGAGTGTCAAAACCGAGTGTTTGTGTGGCGGTCAACACTCTGAAGGATGGCGGCTTTCTCACAATGGATGAAGATCACTTTCTCCATTTGACCGATGTAGGCCGGGAGGTGGCCGAAAAGATTTATGAACGTCATTGCTTCTTTACGGAACAGCTTATCGCAGCAAGTGTTGATCCTGAAACTGTAGAAGTCGATGCCTGCCGGATAGAACATGTGATCAGTAATGAAAGTTTTGAAAGGTTGAAAGAGGCGGTTTTTAGAAAGCAGGAAAACGAGATTTCTGCCCGGTCAAAAGAGATAAAGGATAAGCCCACCGAATAAAAAAACGGTGTTTCGGTGGGCGGCTTCATCATGCCTTATTACACATCTTCCCTCTGAACCCGTTTTGAGTTTGGAGGGATTTTTTATGTGCTGGTCTGCTTCAGCCGCCCCGCTGCTTATCCACAGCAGCAACTACCTACATAATTTCATACAGGAATGAGGATAGCCTGTCAAAAAAATCTTCTGCTGTTGGTGGCACTCTCACGCCCCTAATGTAGAAGTTTTATATCTACAACGTAGTTCTTATTTTTCTCACTGCCGCAAAGGTTTAACAGCCTTTGCGGTTTTTTGTTTGTCGATATTTGTTGGGAAAAAGGACAAGGCTTCTTCCGGTATTGGCTGCCGTTCTCCACCCTTTCCAATCTGAATGTTCAAACAAATCAGATTGGAGGTAAGGAAAATGGCATATAACCATGGAAAAGCAGAGCGCAAATGGAAGCTCTGGAAAGAGAAAGAAGAAAAGATTTTAAGAGACAGCGGTGTTTCTGAAGATATAATTGAAGTAATCCGTCTTTATGACCGTCAGGCATTTAATTCAGACAGACGATATTATGAACGTGTGCAGGAAACAGGTACATACCTTGATACTGTTGCAGCATCCACAGATCAGGCAGAACCGAAAACAGTACAGGATTTTTTGGATCATATTGAAAATCAGGAATTGTATCATGTACTGATCACAGTGGACAGGCTTACCCTGCAGATCGTTCTGATGAAGATCCAGGGGTATAGCACTCATGAAATTGCCAGGTATCTGAAGATTACCGAAAAGGCGGTTTACAGACGCATGGACAGGCTGAAAGAAAAAGTGAAGAAGATCTTTGAATAATTCATTATAATCACAAAGCAGGGTGTGATAACAAACTCCACCCTGCTTATCATTTTAGTTAGAAAAAATAAAACTTTTGTCAAAACCAGTATTTAAAAATTTTATCAGTAATAAAGTGCAGAATGATGTTTGGATTGCTGTTTTTATGCAACTATTTCTTGTTGCTCTTGACAAAATCTTTTTTAAAGATTAAAATTATAACAGTGTTATATAGCACTGTTATATAGGAGGTGTGCAAAATAAACGGAAATGGAACGACTTTAGAAAATATCCATCGGGCAGCGAAAGCAGAATTTTTAGAAAAAGGATATAAAGACGCTTCCCTGCGGAATATTGTGAAATCCGTGGGAATGACTACCGGAGCCTTTTACGGATATTACAAAAGTAAAGAAGAACTTTTTGAAGCCATCGTTGGTGAGCATTATGAATATATTCGCAACCGTTTTATAAAGGCACAGCAGGAGTTTGCTGAACTTCCAGCTGCCAGACAGCCGGAAGTCATGAGTGATATTTCGGGAATCTGCATGTACGATATTCTTCATTATGCGTATGAGCATTTAGAGGAATGTAAACTGATCCTTGTCTGTTCGGAAGGAACAAAATTTGCCGGGCTAATTGATGAAATGGTGGAGATTGAAGTGGAAGGGACTCATGCCTATCAGGAGGTTTTAAGGAAGCTTGGAAGGCCCTCTCCCCATATCGATCCTTCGCTGGAGCATATTCTGATCACCGGCATGTTTCATACTTTTTTTGAATTGATCATTCATGAAATGCCGCTAAAAGATGCCGAAAACTACGTTAGAGAAATGCGCGCCTTTTATACAGCAGGATGGATGAAAATTATGGGGCAGTAATGCCTTATAATTTTTGTTTGACAGTTAGCTACTGCTAACCTAAATTCGGATATTGTAAGAACATAGACGTGTTCTCTTTATCATAAACACAAAGAAAAGGAGGAATTTTTTTGAAAAAACAATCCAATTTATCACGCCTGCTGGAAATTGCAGGCAGCCATAAGTACCTGACCTATGCTTCCTGGGTGCTTTCTGCAATCAGTGCCCTGATTGCTCTGGTACCCTTCTATTACATCTGGAAAATGATCAAGGAAGTATTGGAGGTGGCACCGAATTTTGGCCAGGCACAGAACCTGACCGGTAATGGCTGGATGGCAGTATTGTTTGCGGTTATAGCGGTGCTTGTCTACATAGCAGGGCTGATGTGTTCCCATTTGGGAGCATTTCGTATCGCCACAAACCTGCGTATCCAGACCATGGAGCATATTGTTAAGCTTCCTCTTGGGTTTGCCGAGAGTTTTGGCAGCGGAAAACTGCGCAAGATTGTCAACGAATCCAGCGCAGCCACCGAAACCTATCTCGCCCATCAGCTTCCCGACAGAGCCAATGCCATTGCAACCCCCTGCGGTCTTTTGGTGCTGTTGTTCGTGTTTGACTGGAGACTGGGACTATTGAGCCTTGTTCCGGTTGTGCTGGGGTTTCTGATCATGATGGCAATGACCGGAAAGCAGATGCAGGAAAAGATGAAAGAATACCAGAATGCGCTGGATGATATGTCCAATGAAGCGGTAGAGTATGTCCGCGGGATTCCGGTGGTAAAAACTTTTGGCCAGACGATCTTTTCCTTTAAGAAGTTTAAAGACTCCATTGACCGGTATAAAGTATGGGTGATTGCTTATACTAAGCAGCTTCGGACACCGATGATGTTCTATACAGCTGCAATTAACGGAGTTTTTGCCACACTGATCGCCGGAGGACTGTTGCTTACGCAAGAGGGTGTGACTTCCAGTTTTTTACTGGATCTCATTTTCTATATTATCATTACACCGGTTATTTCTGTTACACTGACACGCATCATGTTCCAAAGTGAAAATGCCATGATCGTAGATGACGCTTTACAGAGAATTGACAGCGTTTTGCATTTGAAGCCTCTGGAGGAAACCAGACATCCTATGCATCCGCAAAATGCTTCCGTGGAACTGAAATCGATTCATTTCAGCTATGATGGAGAAAAAGAAGTATTAAAAGATATTTCACTCACCATTCCTGCAGGACAGACGGTAGCTTTTGTAGGCCCATCCGGCGGTGGAAAAACAACCCTTGCCAACCTGATTTCCCGATTCTTTGATCCACAGAGCGGAATGGTAAAAATCGGTGGTGTTAATGTGAAAGACATCCCGAAAGAGGAACTCATGAACACAGTGTCTTTCGTATTTCAGAACAGCCGTCTGATCAAGGCATCCATTCTGGAAAATGTGCGTATGGGGAAACCGGAAGCTACCCGTGAGGAAGTTCTGGCTGCCCTTCATCACGCCCAATGCGATGATATTCTGGAAAAACTCCCACAGGGTGTGGATACGGTCATCGGTACAAAAGGTGTCTATCTTTCCGGCGGCGAGCAGCAGCGAATTGCCATTGCCCGTGTAATGCTGAAAAATGCACCAATCATCATTCTGGATGAAGCCACTGCCTTTGCTGACCCGGATAACGAAAGCCGCGTACAGGCTGCTTTTTCAAGACTTTCCGAGGGAAAGACGGTGATTATGATTGCCCACAGGCTTTCTACCGTAACAAATGTGGATCAGATCTTTGTCATTTGCGACGGACAGGTTGCCGAGTGCGGGAACAGCCGTGAATTGCTTGCAAAAGACGGCATTTTCAGCCGTATGTGGAAAAATTACCAGACTTCCGTACAATGGAAGGTAACAAAGGAGGTGCAGTGATATGATCAAAAAACTGCAGAAAAAATATGCCCTGTCTGAACAGGGAGCAAAAGACCTAATCAAAGGCTGCCTGGCCTGTGTCCTTCAGAATCTGTCTTTTATGTTCCCGGTGGGACTTTTATATTACCTGGTCAGCGATCTGATGAACGGGGGTGTTCCCGGTGGGAAAATTCCATTTTATGTGGCAGGCTGCGTGGTGTGTATCGGCCTGATACTGCTGACCACTTTCTTTCAATACAATGCCACCTATTTTGCCACTTACAAAGAAAGCGGCATCCGCCGTATTACTCTGGCAGAGCATCTGCGCAAAATCCCCCTTTCTTTTTTCGGGAAAAAGGATTTAGCCGATCTTACCAGTACCATTATGGCGGACTGCACCTTCCTGGAGCAGAGTTTTTCACATTTTATCCCTGAGCTTGCAGGTTCAATCATTTCTACGATCCTGATTTCCATCGGTCTGCTCTTTACGGACTGGAGAATGTCACTGGCTGCCTTATGGGTTCTGCCGGTTGCCTTTGCGATTGTGGGATTTTCCGCAAAGATTCAGGAAAATCTGAATCAGAAAGCCATGGATGTGAAGATGGCCTGCGCAGACGGGATACAGGAGTGTATTGAAACAGTTCGTGACCTGAAAGCGAACAATGCGGAGCAGGCATATTTAAAAGGTCTGGAAAAGAAAATCCGTGCTGTGGAGTATCGTTCCATTCTCAATGAATTTGGTCTTGCTGCTTTTGTGGTTTCCGCGTCACTGGTGCTGAAGCTTGGTATTGCAACGGTTGCACTGGTGGGAGCTGTTCTGCTCATGCAAGGGAGCCTCTCCGTGCTTACATTCTTTATGTTCCTTCTGGTAGTATCCCGTTTATATGACCCTCTGCAGGGCGCACTCCAGAATCTTGCGGCAGTCATCAGTACACGAACCAACATTGCCCGTATGAATGAAATTCTCGATCATCCCATCCAGCAGGGCAGTGATAGGCTTTCCAATCAGGGGTATGATATTGTCTTTGACCATGTCGGGTTTGCCTATAATACCGGAGAAACTGTATTGAAAGATGTCTCCTTTACGGCAAAGCAGGGAGAGGTTACGGCTCTGGTGGGCCCGTCCGGCGGCGGAAAAACAACCGTATCCCGGCTGGCAGCAAGGTTCTGGGATATTAACAGAGGAAAGATTACCGTGGGAGGCATGGATGTATCCCGAATAGACCCGGAAACACTGCTTTCTCTGTATTCCATCGTATTCCAGGATGTTACGCTGTTTGACAATACGATTCTGGAAAATATCCGAATCGGAAACAAAGACGCCACAGATGAACAGGTCATTGCGGCTGCGAAACTTGCCAATGTAGATGAATTTGCAGAAAAATTACCAGATGGATGGCATACCAATATCGGGGAAAATGGCTGTGAACTTTCCGGCGGAGAGCGCCAGCGCATCTCTATTGCCCGTGCATTTCTGAAAAATGCGCCGATCATTCTTTTGGATGAAGCTACTGCTTCCCTGGATGTGGAGAATGAAACTCTGATACAGACAGCCCTTTCCCGTCTGATCGCAGATAAAACCGTTCTGGTTATCGCCCACAGGATGCGTACCGTAGCCGGAGCAGATAAGATCGTTGTCCTTTCTGATGGTACAGTTGCAGAAGAAGGATCACCAAAGGATCTGGAAGAAAAGAATGGTGTATATGCCCATATGGTAAAACTGCAGACAGAAAGCCAGAATTGGAAACTTGGGTAAAGAAGGAGGAAATGTAATGAACAAGAACCATTGTAAGCAGGAAAATATCCGACTTGGTACCCACGGAGAAGACTATGGAAGCTGGATGTCCAACCCTGTCTTTTACATCATTGGCGGAATCGGAGTTTTGACCGCTGTGCTGGCTGTCCTCTCTTTTTATGTATTACATGTCGCTGTTCTTGGTGTTCTGTTTACTGTTATCACAATCGCACTTTTGGTTTTGCTGATCTGGATCACATGGATCAGGCGGCAGTATGCCTTTGGCGGTGGCGGAATCATGGAACAGGTTCATCGAGTCGTTCTTTCTCATCTGGACTATGACGGCGAGGGGAAGATTCTGGAAGTAGGCTGCGGCTCCGGAGCATTGACAATCCGTTCAGCTCTGACATGGCCGAAAGCAAAAGTGATCGGTGTTGATTACTGGGGCGCTGTGTACAATTACAGCAAAGCACTCTGCGAGAAGAATGCTGCCAGTGAGGGCGTGGCTTCCCGCTGTGTATTTCAGCACGGTGATGCGAAGCAGCTGGATTTTCCTGATGAGAGTTTTGATGTAGTCATCAGCAACTATGTCTATCACAATGTTATGGGTGCTGATATGCAGAAACTGCTGCTGGAAAGCCTGCGGGTATTGAAAAAAGGCGGCGTCTTTGCACTTAACGATGATATGAAACAAAAGATGTACGGTGACATGGAAGATTTTGCGCAGAAACTGCGGGATATGGGGTATGAGGAAGTACGACTCGTTGACACTGCACAGGAAGCTTTTGGCTCCCACCGTCGGGCTGCCATGATGATGCTGGGGTCTTCCCGGCTGCTTGTCGGCAGAAAGTAATGTATCAAAACAGGAGGTTTGGCTATGTCCAAGTTAGGAGTCGTGGAGGATACCCTGTTTGTCCCTATGCTGGGAAGAATTTATGCTAGTGAGCATTGCTCGCAAATTTTATATGATAAAAAGGCATTGGAATTGAAAAATAGGCTGCCGTTAGACTTGATTGAACAGAATATGCAGAACCAGTATACGCTTTTGGCCTCTGCTTCCCGGTCTGCTAATATGGATCGGATTATTCGGTCTTTTCTGGAACGCAGACCGGACGGTGTGATTGTCCAACTGGGCTGTGGTCTGGAGACAACCTATCACCGATGTGATAACGGGAAGACACACTGGTATGCCGTGGATCTGCCTCATGTAATCGAATACCGGCGGGGACTTCTTCCCGAACCAGAGAGGGAATTATATATTTCCGGGGATGCCTTTGCAAAGGATTGGATCAAAAAAGTTCGCAATGATGTACTTGATGCTCCTATTCTCGTTACTGCAGGCGGGTTATTTCATTATTTTGAGGAACATAAGGTCATTGCCCTTCTGCGTATGATTGGGCAATTTGGAAATATGGAAGTTGTTTTTGATACGGTGAACAAAAGAGGAATGACCATGATGAAGAAAAAATATATGAAACAGGTCGGCCATGCCGATGCACAAATGTTCTTTTATGTGGATTCAGCGGAAGAACTGGCAGCAAAGATCGGGGGTAATGTGAAGGTGATTGCGGAGGAACCATACTATCGTTACATCCCTAAAAATGGCTTAAAGCTATCCACAAAGGTCAGTATGACAGTTTCTGATCAATTCAAGATGGTAAAGATGATACATCTAAAACTATAGTGGATATACAATATCAGAGAGAGAGAACTTTATCATTTTTTCGGACGCACTGATGAAACACCATCAAAAGCCGCTTTCTATCACCAGCGTGCAAAATTAAAAGATAATGCACTATGGGAACTTTTGCAAATCTTTAACCAGAAGCTTCAACCAACTCTATACAGAAACCGTTATCGTTTGGTTGCTTGTGACGGTTCTGTTGCTGATGAAGTCGATCCGGAACTTCTGGCAAAAGTATTGGCTAATCCAGAGATGTGGGCATTGCTCAATTCACTGGCGAAAACGATGAAGTAATGAAAAATAGTGAAAAAATAGTGTAATTTTAATAAAAAAACAATTCATAAAACGATATAATATATGGATAAAATGAGGATATTTATTGTGTATATGGATATTCTATCTCCATCAGTAAACTAAGTAAAATAAAAATTCTGCTTTACAAACAACAGATAAAGTATTAAAATAAACAAAAAGATATCTTCAGGGCAGGGTGAGATTCCCTACCGGCGGTAAAGCCCGCGAGCCGAGAGGCATGATCCGGTGAGATTCCGGGGCCGACAGTACAGTCTGGATGGAAGAAGATGATAGTACAGTTGATTTTTTGTATGAATGAATGTAGTATCAGAGCTCTGAGATGGTGATCCATTTCAGAGCTTTTTATATAGGAAAATCAGACATTCATTTATCAATCATATGTAACAGATCAATTCCACCCTGCAGATATTTCTGCAGGCTTTTTTGTATCTGGTACATCGTTTTCGAAATAACTATACCATTCACTTGTCTGTGAATCCGATTGCACATGTTTAAAAGCCTCGGCGTAGCCCAGGCAAAGAACAGGAATAAGAAAGAAGGAATAGAAATGACGGATCAGGAATATATGCTTCGGGCTATTCAACTGGCCAAAAAAGGAGAAGGCTGGACGAATCCCAATCCTATGGTAGGGGCAGTGATCGTAAAAGACGGAAAGATCATCGGGGAAGGCTATCATAAAAAGTATGGAGAACTTCACGCGGAACGTAATGCAATTGCTTCTCTTACAGAATCAGCAGAAGGTGCGGTGATTTATGTCACGTTGGAGCCTTGCTGTCATCATGGTAAAACACCTCCATGTACGGAAGCGATCATTGAACAGAAGATCAGAAAAGTGGTGATCGGTTCCAGAGATCCGAATCCGAAAGTGGCAGGAAAAGGTGTACAGATGTTAAGGGAAGCCGGTGTAACAGTAGTTGAAGATTTTATGAGAGAAGAATGTGATCAGCTGAACCCGGTGTTTTTCCATTATATTACTACGAAGACCCCTTATGTGGTAATGAAGTATGCCATGACACTGGATGGGAAGATCGCAACGAAAACAGGAGCATCAAAATGGATCACCGGAGAATCTGCACGAAAAGAAGTACAGCATATGCGGCATCAGTACATGGGAATCATGGCTGGTATTGGAACTGTGCTTGCAGATGATCCGATGTTAAACGTCCGGGTAGAAGGCTGGAAAAGTCCTGTTAGGATTGTGTGTGACAGTAAGCTCAGGATCCCGCCGGGCAGTCAGATTGTAAAAAGTGCGGAAAAGTACCGGACGATCGTGGCTTATGCAGAACAGAAAAATGCAAAAGAGAAAATAAAAATATTACATACCATGGGAGTTGAAACCATTTACTGTCCCGACGAAAAGAATCAGATAGACCTTAAGAAGCTGATGGCAGATCTTGGAAACAGAGGCATTGACAGCATCCTCCTGGAGGGAGGAGGTACGTTAAATGACAGTGCACTGCGAGCTGGAATTGTAAAGGAAGTACAGGCTTTTGTGGCACCAAAGCTGTTTGGCGGTGTGGCTGGGAAGACACCGGTAGAGGGTATTGGAGTTGAACTGCCGTCTGAAGCAGTGGAACTGAAATATACAGATATCTGTCAGATCGGTAAGGATATCCGGATAAAATGTCAGGTGTGTGATAAAAAACAGGAGGAATCATGTTTACAGGAATCGTAGAAGAGAAAGGAAAAGTCCGTTATATACAGCTGACAGGGGAATCAGGGATCCTGGCAGTGAAAGCCCGGAAAGTCCTGGAAGGGACAAGGATCGGTGACAGTATCGCTGTGAATGGTGTGTGTCTGACAGTTACGTCGATTCAGCCGGACGGATTTACTGCCGATGTGATGGCAGAGACGATCAGAAGAAGCAGTCTTGGCAGCTGCAAGGCCGGAAGCCAGGTAAACCTGGAACGTGCAATGGCTGCAGACGGCAGGTTCGGGGGACACATAGTAAGCGGCCATATTGATGGGACTGGCGTGATACGTTCCATGCTCCGGGAAGAAAATGCCATCTGGGTATCAATTGAGACATCGCCACAGATTTTGCATCTGATCGTGGAAAAAGGATCCGTCTGTATTGATGGGATCAGCCTGACAGTTGCAAGGGTTGATGAAGCTGGTTTTCAGGTGTCGGTCATTCCACATACAGGAGAAGAAACCACTCTTTTGGAAAAGGTGCCGGGGGATCTGGTTAATCTGGAAAATGATGTGATCGGAAAATACGTAGAAAAACTGCTTGGCATCAGAAAAAACGAAGAAGAGAAAAAAGAATCCGGAATTACGATGGAGTTTCTTGAAGAATTCGGGTTTTAGAACAGGAGGATATACACTATGTCACAAAATTATCAGTACAACACAATTGAAGAAGCACTTAGGGATCTTAAGGAAGGAAAAATAGTTCTGGTCACAGATGATCCGGACAGAGAAAATGAGGGAGATCTGATATGTGCGGCAGAGTTTGCGACCAGGGAAAATATTAATTTCATGGCGACCTATGCAAAGGGTCTTATCTGTACACCGATGAGTGCAGAAATTGCGGCGAGATTGAACTTTCCGCCGATGGTTGCGGAGAACACGGACAATCACAGTACAGCATTTACCGTGGCAGTAGATCACGCAGATACAACCACAGGTATCTCTGCGGAAGAGCGCTCCTATACTATCATGAAGTGTGTGGATGATCAGTCAAAACCGGAGGATTTCAGAAGACCGGGACATGTGTTTCCGCTTATTTCCAGAAAAGGCGGGGTTTTGGTACGAAATGGCCATACAGAGGCAACAACAGATCTTATGAGACTTGCCGGACTGAAAGAATGCGGCGTGTGCTGTGAAGTTATGAAAGAAGATGGAACTATGATGCGTACATCACAGCTATGGGAAATGGCAAAAGAGCATAACCTTACATTTATTACGATCCGTGATCTGCAGGATTATATAAGAATACATGAAAAGCATGTAAAGGAGGAAGCCGTTGCAAACCTCCCAACGCAGTACGGTGATTTTAAAATGTATGGTTATATCAATGATATTACAGGAGAGCATCATCTGGCACTGGTAAAAGGTGATCTGGGAGATGGTGAGGATGTGCTTTGCCGGGTACATTCGGAGTGTCTGACAGGGGATGCATTCGGATCGCTCAGATGTGACT
Source organism: Ruminococcus sp. RTP21358st1_G6_RTP21358_211008 (assembly GCF_040908885.1). Classification (NCBI taxonomy): domain Bacteria; kingdom Bacillati; phylum Bacillota; class Clostridia; order Eubacteriales; family Oscillospiraceae; genus Ruminococcus; species Ruminococcus sp. RTP21358st1_G6_RTP21358_211008. The sequence continues at coordinate 10,139 of NZ_JBDGDM010000018.1, read as the reverse complement.
GTGGCCTGCAGCTGCAGACAGCGATGCGCCAGGTAGAAGCAGAAGGCCGAGGAATTATTCTGTATATGAGACAAGAAGGCCGAGGAATCGGACTGATCAATAAGATCAAAGCATATGCGCTTCAGGAGCAGGGATACGATACTGTGGAGGCTAATGTGAAGTTAGGGTTTGCACCGGATCTCAGAGAGTACTGGGTCGGGGCACAGATACTGTCAGACCTTGGTGTGAAATCATTAAGATTACTGACAAATAATCCGAATAAAGTCTATGGACTTGGCGAATTCGGACTGAAGATCAATGAGAGAGTACCTCTGGAGATTCCGGCACAAAAGTATGACCGGAAGTATATGAAGACGAAGCAGGAAAAGATGGGTCATATTTTTAAAGAAATAAATTTATAAAAAACAGCAAATATCAGGAGGAAGAAAAAATGAGACAGATCAATTTAGTAGAAGGAAAAGTAGTAGCACCGGAGGGAATGAAGGTTGGTATCGTGGCAGCGAGATTCAATGAAATTATTGTGAATAAATTATTGGGAGGGGCAGTCGACGGACTGGTAAGACATGGAGTAGAAGAAGAGAACATTACTGCAGCATGGGTACCGGGAGCATTTGAGATTCCGATTACAGCACAGAAGATGGCACAGTCAGGAAAATATGATGCAATTATCTGCGTTGGAGCTGTCATCCGTGGAGATACTTCACATTATGATCTGGTGTGTAATGAATCTGCCAAGGGAATCGCACAGGTTGAACTTGCAACAGGAATCCCGGTTTTATTCGGAGTGATCACGACTGAAAATATCGAGCAGGCTATTGCGCGTGCAGGAAGCAAAGCGGGAAATAAAGGCTATGATTGTGCATTATCTGCGATTGAGATGGTCAATCTGATGAAGCAGCTCTAAAAGACAGGAAAATAAATGATGACAAAAACGATCATATTCGATTATGATGGAACGATCCATCATACCCTTGGAATCTATGAACCGGCATTTCGTGAAACCTATCAGTGGCTGACAGAACAGAAGGTTACCGAAGAACGGGAGATAGGCTCGGTGGAAATTGCCGGCTGGCTGGGACTTAACAGTAAGGAGATGTGGAATACATTTTTGCCGGAACTGGATCAGAGCTATAAAGAGCAGGCAAGCAGGATGGTAGGAGATCTGATGGTAAGACAGATCAGGAAACATAAGGCAGTGTGGTATCCGGGAGCAGAGGAGATGCTAACAGCTTTGAAGAACCGGGGATATCACCTTGTGATCTTAAGTAACTGTAAAGCTTCATATCGTGAGGCACACTGGAAGGAATTTGGGATGGAACGATGGTTTGATCGTTTTTATGACTGTGAATCATACAGATTCCGTCCAAAGACAGAAATTGTGCAGGAAATCATCCGGGAATATAGTGGCCCTTATCTGGTAGTCGGAGACAGGAGACAGGATCTGGAATGTGCCAGGTCCTGCAAAAGCCCTTTTATAGGATGCCTGTATGGATATGGTGAGAAAGGGGAACTGAATGGGGCTGATTATTATGCAGAACATATAGAGGATATACTGCAGATGGTGATATGATTTTTGCAATATAAAAATCTGAAGGAAAAAAGTTAAAAATAAGTACTTCTGTAAAATAAAAGGATATAGAAAATTTGCAACAACTTGTTGCAAATTCTGAGGCGGGGATGATTTTAGGATAGTCATAGTGATAGAGGTAATCCACTTTTCTAACCCCATCTGTACAGTAAAGTTCTCAAGTCCAGTTGTACAAAGCGCTACTGCACGGGGAACCAGATGGAATGCATCTCCACTTCCTAAAAGAACTGCCATAATTCCAAACATGGTAAACTGTCGGTTTCCTTTGCCTTTGCGGATCATTTATAGATTTTACTGTGGAAGATTTTGCATAAAGTGTTTTCCGTGCTTGTGTGTACCATTATCTGATATCAAAGCAGTACAGGGTGATTCCGGCCATGCACAGGTCAATATGATTACGGATGCGTACTCTCATATTCCGGATGATGACCAAAGGAAAAATGCAGAGCTTTTTAAAGAAGCATTTTATGAGAAAAAGAATCTGAATCCAGAGAGGCGGGCGTTGCTCAATTCGTTGGCGAAAACGATGAAGTAATGAAAAATAGTGAAAAAATAGTGTAATTTTAATGAAAAAACAATCCATAAAACGATATAATATATGGATGAAATGAGGATATTTATTGTGTATATGGATATTCTATCTCCATCAAATCTATTGAAATCTCCATCATTTGTTGATAGAATGATGGAAATAAATCTGAAGTGAAGGAGATTCCTATGAGAGACTTTGATTTTATTGTAAGTCCTGAAAAATTGTTAACACCTGAAATTGTTCAGATGGTTAGCAGCATTCATGAACATAAAGGCAAACAGGAATTATTTCTCGAAGCCAATGTAGATGAATTGAAAACACTCTTAGAAGTTGCATTGGTTCAGAGTACGGGAGCATCCAACCGAATCGAAGGTATATTTACAAGCGATAAGCGTTTGGAAGAATTGGTAAGTCAAAAAGCAGAACCCCGCAACCGATCTGAGCAGGAAATTGCTGGTTATCGTGAAGTACTTTCCACAATTTACGAAGGTTATGAATATATCAACCCAAGACCGAACATTATTTTGCAGTTACATCGAGATCTGTACTCCTATTCACAGGGATCTGCTGGTGGAAGTTATAAGAATTCCGATAATGTAATTGCAGAAACAGATGCCGAGGGTCATCAGAAGGCACGTTTTATTCCAGTTCCCGCATTTCAGACTGCTGAAGCGATGGAAGAACTTTGCGCTCGCTTCCTTGAAGCATGGGAAGCTGACCGCATTGATAAACTGGTTTTGATTCCCATGTTCATTCTGGACTTTCTGTGCATTCATCCTTTCAATGACGGAAATGGTAGGATGAGCCGTTTGCTCACTTTACTGCTTTTTTACAAGGCGGGATACATCGTTGGAAAATATGTCAGTATGGAAATGCTGATTGAAAAGACAAAAGAAACATATTATGAAGCCCTTCAAGCAAGTTCTACTGGCTGGCATGAGGGCGAAAACAGCTATGAGCCTTTTGTTAAATATTATCTGGGTATCATGTTGAAAGCATACAATGAATTCGAAAGCCGTGTAGAGTATTTGAAGCATCGGAGTCTTTCTAAGCCTGATAGAATTAAAGCGGTTATTGATAACAAGGTTGGCAAAATTACAAAGAAAGAAATCATGGAGCTTTGTCCTGATATAAGCAAAATTACCGTGGAAAGGACTTTGACGAATCTGGTTAAGAGTGGGTATATCGCAAAAGTTGGTGCAGGTCCATCTACTGGTTATGTCCGTGTTTAAAAATATGAAAGTAGCTTATAAATTTGCCAGTCAAAACCGGCATTTTCTTAGCAAAAATCATTGCCTTTTATGTCGGCTTCTATAGCCGTAATCCTTTAATATCTTTAATACGTGATAAGATCGTATTGCAGCTGCAGCTGATAACGCCGGGAAGTGTATCAATGACTGTGTGCAGGAAGTGTTCCATTTCATCATTTGATGAAGCAACGGCATGTACATGCAGCTTGTCTCTTCCTGTGACACGGTAAATCTGCGTGACAGTATCATTATTATGTAATATATCTGTCACCTGCGACAGATGGTCTGGTTTTATCTCGATTTCAAAATAGCATGAAACAGCACCGCTGATCTTTTGAGGGTTTATTATAGTTGTATATTCTTCAATTATGCCTTGTTTCTCCAGAGCCTGAATCCGGGCTTTTACTGCCACTCTGGAAATACCGGTTTCTTTACCGATATCAGAGTAAGAAATACGTGCATTTTCTATAAGCAACTGGATGATTTTCTGATCCAGTTCATCTAAACCGTTCAGGTACATAAGTGTCCCTCCTGTAAAATAATATCCTCCGGATATTAAATATCATATCATTTATTTAGCTGAAAGTAAACGCGGGCTTGACTTAGCAGCTGTAGCTACATATAATTGTTTCATAACGTAATTTAAAACTTGCGTTTTGAATGTATGGAATAGATTCTGGTGAAGGAAAGAATAAGCGAAATTATAAAGGCTTTGGAGGAATATGATAATGTCAAAAGATGAATATTTGCTCACAGATACGCCTCTTAAAGCGTTGACGGTTTTTGCAATGCCAATGATTTTGGGCAGTTTTTTTCAGCAAATATACAATATGGCTGACTCTATCATCGTCGGCCAATTTGTTGGCTCCTCTGCACTTGCAGCTGTCGGGGCCTGCGCAGCGCTGACCAATGTTTTCATTTGTGTGGCACTGGGGGCAGGTGTCGGTGCCGGTGTGCTCGTGAGCCGCTATTTCGGTGCCAGGGAGTATGGAAAAATGAAGACCATCGTGTCAACGTCCTTGTTTAGCTTTTTAATTTTAAGCATAGTCCTTGGTGTTTTTGGCTTTTGCTTTTCCCACTCGATGATGAGAGTATTACAAACCCCTGGCGATATACTGAATGATGCAGTGTTATATCTGCGGGTCTATTTTGTGGGCTTTCCGTTTCTGTTTATGTATAACATTCTTTCCAACATGTTCACTTCCATTGGTGAATCAAAAATCCCACTGGGGCTCCTGGTATTCTCGTCAATCTTAAATATTTTTATGGATCTTTGGATGGTGGCAGGACTTGGTCTCGGTGTGTTTGGTGCAGCCCTTGCGACTCTTATAGCACAGGGGATTTCTGCGGTGTTTTCACTTTTTCTTTTCCTTAGCCGGATGCGTCGATATAAAAGTCGCTTTGACTGGTTTGACAGGCAGGAGTTATATTCCATGCTTCAAATTGCTGTACCTTCGGTTCTTCAGCAGTCTACAGTGTCCATCGGTATGATGATCGTACAGGCTGTTGTAAATCCTTTCGGTACACAGGCACTTGCGGGTTATGCGGCGACGATGCGGGTAGAGAATGTTTTTTCATTGATTTTTGTATCCATTGGCAATGCGGTTTCCCCATATGTTTCCCAGAATCTTGGTGCAAAGAAAATTGAACGGATCAAAAAAGGATATCACGCTGCACTGGTGTTAGATGTATGTTTTGCAGTTCTTGCTTTTATAGTCATTGAAACATTGCATACTCAGATTTCCTCACTATTCCTTGGTAAAGATGGAACTGCCCTGGCTTATCAGGTATCCGAGGGTTATATGAGATGGCTCGGTTACTTCTTCATCTTTATGGGAATCAAAATGGCAACCGATGGGGTCCTTCGTGGTCTTGGAATCATGCGCCCGTTCCTTATTGCAAATATGGTGAATCTGGCGATCCGTCTGTCGGTTGCTTTGATTTGTGCACCGCGTTTTGGCATTGTGTTTGTCTGGCTTGCTGTACCAGCAGGTTGGTTTGCAAACTTTTTAATATCCTATGTGGCTCTTCGGAGATCATGGCCGACTGATAAAGAGGTGCAATCTCGATAGCCTAAAGTAATTTAAAAGGAGAAATTTATAGTATGAACGATAAATGTGTGGTATTGAATGCAAAGAAAATGAATTTTGATGGGAAGCTGGATTTTTCCGTTTTATCTTCTGATGTTACAGTATATGATGATACAACAGAACAGCAGCTGTCAGAGCGTATTCAGGGTGCAGATATCATTGTAACAAAGGAGATGCCTGTGAGTGCAGAAATGATACAGAAATTTCCGGAATCTGTTAAACTGATCTGCGAGGCAGGTACAGGATATAATAATATTGATCTTGAAGCAGCACGAAAGAAGGGGATTACAGTCTGCAATATCCCGGCATACAGCACAGAACGTGTGGCACATACTGCGATCATGATGATATTGAATCTGAGTTCTGCAATGCAGGTACAGATGAAGATGCTGGCATGCGGAAATCATGACAATTTTACCAGAAATCTTCAGGTTCCGCATGTTGAGGTAAATGGAAAAACACTTGGTGTTATAGGTGCAGGACACATTGGCAGGAAAGTTATCCAGATCGCACAGGCTTTGGATATGAACATACTTGTATATGCCAGGACACCGAAAGAGGATGAGAAGGGGATCTGCTATGTATCGCTTGAGGAGCTGCTTAAGAATAGTGATTATGTTTCCATGCACTGTCCATTGACAGAAAGTACAAAACATATGATCAATAAAGAAACTCTATCGCTTATGAAGCCATCAGCGTTTATTATTAATACTTCAAGAGGTGCGCTTATTGATGAGGCTGCTCTTATAGAAGCATTAGAAAATGGTATGATTGCAGGAGCCGGACTTGATGTTCAGGAAACTGAACCACCTGAAGAAACAAACCCTCTTTATACTATGGATCAAGTCCTTTTGACGCCACATATGGGATGGAAAGGACTTGAGACAAGACAGCGGTTGGTTTCTATTCTGGCGGATAATATAAAGCAGTTTATGGAAGGAAATCCGATCAATGTTGTATCAGATCTATAGTATCTGGCAGCAAAGTGATGATATAACTTCCGGGTTTGCAGAGTGAAAAAAATATAATTACAATCAATAAATCAGTGCTTTGATATCTTCTTCCAATATAGCAGGAATAACATAAACAATAGAATTACTGGAAAAAATAAGTCCGAATAGTCGTCAGAAACGCTGAGAAGAAATTATTCTCAGCGTTTTTTGAACATTACTATAATGTCAAGGAATCTTCTGCATCTACCCCACATCTGTAAATTTCCATCAAGATACAGTCTCGCATATTCTAGTGGTTCATCAATGGCAAGTGTGTTTAATGCACAATCTGATCCGGGTGTGGTTCTCAAATTCTTTTCTGCTTTCCAGCAGTCAATGCGAAGCATATAGCCTGCACTGATATAAACATCAATGCTGTTTCGTCCGGGATTATATTCTGCAAATATTGTTCTCATCGTATTTTATCTTCTTATCGTTCAATCAATTATTTGCTACAAAAATCAGAAGCATTTCAATCAGTTCACCATGTCACTTTTATTTTGTGTTATACTGTTTTACATAATTTTCTTGGTCTTGTATTTTCCCTTATCAGAGTTCGTAAACACTGGCGGGACGATATAACACAAGGGAAACAATAAGGGAAAGCTCAATCGGAATTTACAGGAAGTGTGACAAGAAAGCCAAAACGGTATACTGGGAAAAAAAGATTAAGAAAAGAATAAAGAGCTGGTTTTAATTGTAAAATTTATGGGGAACTAACATCAGCTTATTGACATTAATTTAAAAATAAGTATAATAATAGTTGAGTAATTGTTCAACTATTATTTGGAGGTGAATATATGTCAAAAACGTCTTATATTTGTAATTGCGATGTAATTCATGAGGATATTGTGAATGATGTGAAATCCAAGATGCAGCCAAAAGATGATTATATCCAGTTGGCTTCTTTGTTTAAGCTATTTGGAGATGGAACTAGAGTACAAATCTTACACGCTCTAGAACAGAGTGAGATGTGTGTATGTGATCTTGCAGTGCTACTGGGGGTAACAAAATCTGCAATTTCGCATCAGTTAAAGGCATTACGCCTAGCGAATCTGGTAAAATTCCGTAAAGAAGCACAGATAGTTTACTACTCGCTGGCAGATGATCATGTGAAAGAGATTATTGACAAGGGATTTGAGCATCTTTGGCAGAAATAATATTTTTTAATATTATAGTTGAGTAATTGAACAATTAAACAAATTATAAGGAGATTATCATGAAACGCATATTTCTATTAAAAGGGTTGGACTGTCCAAATTGTTCCGCAAAAATTGAAAAAGAAGTCGGAGAGTTGGATGGAGTGCAATCCTCAGTGGTAAATCTGATGAAGCAGACGCTTACAATCAATGTTACTCAGACAGCCGCAGATACGATAGCCAGTCAGATTGAAACGATTGTTCATAGTCATGAGCCCGATGTGGAAGTTCAGGAAGAAACCGTTATGAATGTTACAAAGAGTTATTCGTTAAAAGGATTGGATTGTCCGAATTGTTCTGCAAAAATTGAAAAAGAAGTCGGAGAATTGGATGGAGTACAATCCTCAGTTGTAAATTTGATGAAGCAGACGCTGACAATCAATGTTGCTCCAGCTGCCGCAAATACAATAGCCAGTCAGATTGAAACGATTGTCCACAGCCATGAGCCGGGTGTGGAGGTTCAGGAAGAAACAATTATCCCCGTTACAAAGAGTTATTTGTTAAAGGGCTTGGACTGTCCGAACTGCTCCGCAAAAATTGAAAAAGAAGTCGGAGAATTGGATGGAGTACAATCCTCAGTTGTAAATTTAATGAAGCAGACGCTGACAATCAATGTTGCTCCAGTTGCCGCAAATACAATAGCCAGTCAGATTGAAACGATTGTCCACAGCCATGAGCCAGATGTAGAAGTTTCCGAAATTGCACAGGAATACTATATACCTGCAAAAAAACAGGATACCAATACATCCTATAACAATGAGGACAAGAAGTTGACGATTCGTTTAGCGATTGGCGCAGCAATCTATGGTATTGGTATGGCATTGACAGTTTTTGTGAAAGTGCCACTGCCTGTCGAGTTAGTTTTTCTCATTGTCTCCTATATTATTCTTGGCGGGGATGTTGTATGGCAAGCTGTGAGGAATATTTCAAAGGGACGTGTATTTGATGAACATTTCCTGATGAGCGTTTCTACGATTGGTGCTTTTGTCATTGGTGAATATCCGGAAGCAGTTGCTGTTATGCTGTTCTATCAAGTTGGTGAATTTTTCCAGTCATTGGCTGTTGAGCGTTCCAGAAAATCTATATCAGATTTAATGGATATACGTCCGGATTGTGCTACAGTCAGAAGGAACGGAGAATTGATTACCATATCTCCTGAAAGTGTTGCCATTGGCGAGATTATTATTGTAAAGCCTGGTGAAAAAATCCCATTAGACGGTGTGGTATTGGATGGAGATTCTATGCTGGATACGAGGGCTTTAACTGGAGAATCGGTTCCGAGAAGCGTTCATAAAGGAGACGAAGCACTTTCCGGTTGTATGAATCAGACGGGTGTTTTAACGATTAAGACAACGAAAGCATTTGGTGAATCTACTGCTTCAAAGATTATTGATCTTGTGGAGAATGCGTCCAGTAGAAAAGCACCAACAGAAAATTTCATTACTACATTTGCACGTTATTACACTCCTGTTGTTGTAATCTTAGCAGCTATTCTGGCAATTCTGCCACCGATCCTTCTTGGTGGAGGTTGGACAGAGTGGATTCGCAGAGGATTTGTTTTCCTTGTGGTATCTTGCCCATGTGCATTGGTCATTTCAATCCCGCTGACTTTCTTCGGAGGTATTGGTGTGGCATCTAAACGAGGTGTTCTTGTAAAAGGAAGTAATTATTTAGAGGCGCTTAATAATGTCAGCATTATTGTGTTCGATAAAACTGGAACACTTACAAAGGGTGTTTTCAATGTGACTGATATTCTGCCTGCAAATGGATTTTCAAAAGAACAGGTTCTGGAGTATGCGGTCCAGGCAGAGAGCTTTTCTAACCATCCTATTGCAAAATCCATTCTCTCTGCTTATGGAAAAGAAATTGACCAATCAGTTATCTCTGATTACAAGGAAATTTCCGGATATGGAATCAGTGCCATGGCAGGAAAGAAGAAAGTTTATGCTGGCAATACGAAACTTATGGATTCAGAGCATGTGGAGTACACAGCCTGTGAAAAAGTTGGTACAAAGGTTTATGTAGCAGTAGATGGTCAATATGCCGGATGCATTTTGATAACAGATGAAGTAAAGCCGGACAGCAAAAAAGCAATTTCTGATTTGAAACATATCGGTGTGGAAAAAACAGTCATGCTTACTGGTGATGATGAAAAAATCGGAAAGGCTGTTGCGGAAGAATTGCAGTTGGATGAATATTATGCACAACTGTTTCCTGATCAAAAAGTGGAAAAGGTTGAGCTTTTGGACAGTAAAAAGAGACAGGGAAGCAAATTAGCTTTTGTTGGTGATGGTATCAATGACGCTCCTGTCCTTGCTCGTGCGGATGTTGGTATCGCAATGGGTGGTCTTGGTTCAGATGCGGCCATTGAAGCTGCGGATGTGGTTCTGATGACAGATGAACCATCTAAGCTCAACATCATAAACTTAAGATTAGATATTACACATTTATATTATCCTGCTAAAAACTCATTTCAAAAGGGCAGATT
>NZ_JBDGDM010000017.1:0-72812 GCF_040908885.1 Ruminococcus sp. RTP21358st1_G6_RTP21358_211008 | reverse complement strand
CGCAGTTAGTCATTAGCTTGCCGGAACGTTGCGACGCGCGGCGGTGAATATACATTGTGAAATCGCGTCCGGGATAACGACCAACCAATTAAATAGCAATACAATTTACAACAGGAGACAGAGCATGGAAAAATGGGTATTAGCGGCGAAAAGAGCTGATTTTCAGGAGATTGGCCGGAAGTATGGAATAGATCCGGTGATCGCCAGGATTATTCGGAACAGGGATATTACAGAAGATGCAGAAATTAATCAGTATCTGAACGGAACCCTGGATGACATTCCATCCTGGAAAAGTCTGAAGGATATTGACAAAGCTGTGGAAATTATTTCGCAAAAAATAGATCTGGGAACCAGGATGAGAATTATAGGAGATTATGATATTGACGGTGTAACTGCAACTTATATTCTGTTAAAAGGATTTAAACGCCTGGGGGCGAATGTAGATACCTATATTCCGGACCGCATTGCAGATGGATATGGAATTCATAATCATCTTATAGAGAAAGCAAAAGAGGATGGAGTAGATACGATCGTGACCTGTGACAATGGAATTTCGGCTGCAGATCAGATTGCATTTGCAAAAAAAATGGGCATGACAGTGGTAGTGACGGATCACCACGAGGTCCCTTTTGAAGATACAGAAGAAGGGCGAAAATACAAGCTTCCTCTGGCAGATGCAATTATCAATCCAAAACAGTCTGACTGTACGTATCCAAATAAAAATATCTGTGGCGCAGTGGTTGCAATGAAACTGGTTTTTGCATTGTATGAGAAATATGGAATCCCGGAGAGTGAGAAAGAAGATTATCTGGAACCTGCGGCTATCGCTACAGTTGGAGATATTATGGACCTTCAGGGAGAAAACCGTATTCTTGTAAAAGAGGGACTTTTACGTCTGCCTCATACAAAAAATAAGGGACTGAAAGCTTTGATAAGAGCAATTGGTTTGGAAAATCAGAAAATCAGTTCCTATGATATTGGTTTCCGCCTTGGTCCGTGCATTAATGCCAGCGGAAGACTGGATACAGCCATGCGCTCCCTGTCCCTTTTGCAGTGTGAAGATGAAGAAGAGGCTGCAAAGCTTGCAAACGATCTGAAAGCATTGAATGACAGCCGTAAGGCACTGACGGAACAGGGCACAGAAGCTGCTTACAAGCTGATTAATGGCAGTGATCTGAAAAATGACAGAGTAATGGTTGTATTTTTGCCGGATTGTCATGAGAGTCTTGCAGGAATCATAGCAGGAAGAATCCGTGAAAAATATCACAAGCCTGCATTTGTTCTTACAAGAGGGGAAAAATCGGTGAAAGGCAGCGGCAGATCTACAGAAAATTATTCCATGTATGAGGAACTTGTAAAATGTGACAGTCTGTTGCTCCAGTATGGCGGCCATCCTATGGCAGCAGGTCTTTCTATAGAAGAAGCAAACGTGGAAGCATTTCGCCGTCAGCTCAATGAAAACTGTACCTTGACAGAAGAAGATATGATCCCCAAAATCGTGATCGATGTACCAATGCCCATTTCTTACATAAACGAGAATCTGATCCGTCAGCTCTCTGTTCTGGAACCCTTTGGAAAAGGAAATGCGAAGCCTGTTTTTGCCCAGAAAAATCTCCGCGTTTTAAAAACCGGAATATATGGAAAGACTCAGAATACAGTGAAATTGCAGCTGATGGACGAATCCGGCACGGTGATGGATGGGGTTTACTGGGGCGAGGCAAAGGAGTTTGCAGAGTTTGCAAGGTCTCATGGAACTATTTCTGTAACCTATTATCCGAAGATCAACTCCTATATGGGAAGAGACTCTTTGCAAATTGTCATACAAAATTACTGCTAAAAAGGGGATAATCATGTAAAACCACGAAAAATGCAGTATTTCCAGTGAGCCTGTCGGTTTTGCGTTGATTCCCGATTTAAAAAGTGTTATACTAAAAGATATTTATGATGCTAGAATGTGTTTGAAAAAAGGCTTTTTTTAAACACGCTCTGGGGTGGCTGATGCTTTCCCCACAACATCCATTAATCTGAGGAGGCTATTATGAAAAAAATAGAAGAATATGTAAGAAGTATACCTGATTTTCCAGAACCAGGCATTATTTTCAGAGATGTTACCAGTATCCTTCAGGACGCAGACGGACTGAAGCTTGCAATTGATTCCATGCAGGATTGTCTGAAGGATGTGGATGTGGATGTAATAGTGGGAACAGAATCCCGTGGATTTATTTTCGGAATGCCAATTGCGTATAATCTTCATAAGTCTTTTGTACCAGTACGTAAGAAAGGGAAACTCCCATGTGAGACCGTTTCTGCAAGCTACGATCTGGAATATGGCAAAGCTGAGATTGAGATTCACAAGGATGCCATCAAGCCAGGACAGAAGGTAGTTATCATTGATGATCTGATCGCAACAGGCGGTACAGTTGAAGCAGCAGCGAAACTGGTAGAGCAGCTTGGAGGAGAGGTAGTGAAGATCGTATTTCTGATGGAACTTGCAGGTCTTGAGGGACGTAAGAAACTGGAGAAATATGACGTTGCTTCTGTAATCCGTTATGAAGGTAAATAAAGGATGTGTCTGTTTCGCCAGATTCCCCCGGGGAAACAGGTGGGCGGATGCTGACGCAGATAGTATTTAAACAGGCAGGTGTGAAATATGGCTGATATTGTTAACGAGCAGGGCAAGGAGCCTGAAGTATCAAAAGAGGATATGGAGAAGCTGGAGTCTGTGAAGAAAGCAGATGCAGCTGTAAAATCCATGCACGACTTTACAAGCCCTGAAGTATTATATAATGAGCTGATTGCCAGCATAAAGAAATATCATCCTTCTACGGACATAACCATGATCCAGAAGGCATACGAGACTGCAAGGGAAGCCCACAAGGATCAGAAGAGAAAGTCCGGGGAACCCTACATTATTCATCCTTTATGTGTTGCCATTATTCTGGCGGATCTGGAACTGGATAAGGAAACCATTGTAGCAGGCCTTCTTCACGATGCTGTTGAAGATACCTGGATGACCTGCGATGAGATCACCAGAGAATTTGGACCTGAGGTTGCGCTTCTGGTAGATGGGGTAACTAAGATCGGTCAGCTATCCTATTCCAAGGATAAAGTAGAGCTGCAGGCAGAGAGTCTTCGCAAGATGTTCCTTGCCATGGCAAAGGATATCCGTGTTATTCTGATCAAGCTTGCAGACCGTCTTCATAATATGCGTACTCTTCAGTACATGACTCCGGAGAAACAGAAGGAGAAGGCAAGAGAGACGATGGACATCTATGCGCCTATTGCACAGCGTCTTGGTATTTCCAAGATTAAAGTAGAGCTGGATGACCTTTCGCTGAAATATCTGAAGCCGGATGTTTATTATGATCTGGTTGAGAAAGTAGCACTTCGTAAAAGCGTCCGCGAGGAATTTGTAGGGAATATTGTCAAAACTGTGCATCAGCATATGGTAGAAGCTGGAATTAAAGCACAGGTTGACGGTCGTGTAAAACACTTTTTCAGTATCTATAAAAAGATGGTAAATCAGAACAAGACGATTGACCAGATTTATGATCTGTTTGCAGTGCGTATCCTGGTAGATACAGTGAAGGACTGTTATGCGGCACTTGGTGTGATCCATGAGATGTATAAGCCAATTCCAGGACGTTTCAAGGACTATATTGCAATGCCCAAACCAAATATGTACCAGTCTTTGCATACCACGCTGATCGGACCGAATGGACAGCCTTTTGAAATTCAGATTAGAACCTTTGAGATGCATAAGACTGCCGAGTACGGTATTGCTGCACATTGGAAGTATAAAGAGGCTTCTGACGGTAAGGCTTCCTCAGGCAATCGTGAGGAGGAGAAGCTGAACTGGCTGCGCCAGATCCTGGAATGGCAGAGAGACATGTCCGATAATAAAGAGTTCATGAGTCTTCTGAAAAATGATCTGGATCTGTTTGCAGACAGTGTATACTGCTTTACTCCACAGGGAGATGTGAAAACCCTTCCTAACGGCTCCACCCCCATTGATTTTGCATACAGCGTGCACAGTGCTGTAGGAAACAAAATGGTAGGTGCCAGGGTAAATGGCAAACTGGTGCCCATTGAATACCGGATCCAGAATGGTGACCGTATTGAAATCATTACTTCCCAGAATTCTCAGGGACCAAGCCGTGACTGGCTGAAGGTGGTCAAGAGCACACAGGCCAGAAATAAAATCAATCAGTGGTTCAAGAAAGAACTGAAGGAAGATAATATTCTGAAGGGTAAGGAAATGCTTGCCCAATATGCCAAGAGCAAGGGCTTTAAATTCGCTAATTACACCAAGACTCAGTATCTGGACGCAGTCCTTCGTAAATATGGTTTCCGTGACTGGGATTCTGTACTTGCCGCCATCGGACATGGCGGACTGAAAGAGGGACAGGTATTTAATAAGCTTGTAGAAGCTTATGATAAAGAGAATAAAAAGAATCTCACAGATGAAGAAGTTCTGGAGGCAGCAGCCGCAGAGAATCAGGATAAGAAGCATCATATCAAGAGCAAGAGCGGCATTGTAGTACGGGGCATTCATGACGTTGCAGTACGCTTCTCCAAATGCTGTAATCCGATTCCCGGTGATGAGATTGTTGGATATGTTACAAGAGGCCGTGGTGTTACCATTCATCGAACTGACTGTGTAAATGTGATGAATATGTCTGAAATGGACAGAAGACGTCTTCTGGAAGCAGAGTGGCAGGATCCGGAGATCAAGCCGGATGAGCATTACATGGCTGAGATCAATGTATATGCTAATAATCGTACCGGTCTTCTGGTTGATATTTCCAAGATCTTTACAGAGCGTAAGATTGACATCCGAAATATTAACTGCCGAACAAACAAGCAGGAGAAGGCCACTATTTCTGTAAGCTTTAACGTCAGCTGTAAGGATGAACTGAATTCCCTTATCGAGAAGATACGTCAGCTGGAAAGTGTTTTGGATGTAGAAAGAACTACAGGCTGAGAAACAATGGAAATGTGAACTGGCTGGAGATATACAGTACGTTGAGCATTGGATGGTATGTTACCGGTCAGGACACGGACAATAACGGAATAATAACATAAATGGCATATCAGCTGCCATGAAAGGATAATCTATGGGAAAACTTGAATTACAGCAGATGGTTCTTGGCCCTGTATATACCAATTGCTACTTTTTAAAAAATAAAGAAACTGGTGAAACACTGATCGTTGATCCGGCAGATTCACCGAAGAGAATCTTTCAGAAGGTGGAAGATATGGGGGCAAAGCCGGTAGGAATCCTTCTGACTCATGGACATTTTGACCACATTATGGCAGTACAGGCTGTGAAAGCTGAGTATCAGATTCCGGTTTATGCCTGCCGCCAGGAAGAAGAAATGCTTCGGGAGCCTTCTGTGAATATGACTGACCGGATGCATAAACCATGTTCTGTGCGTCCTGATGTTTTTCTGGAGGACCTGCAAGTATTTGAAGCTGCTGGATTTTCTATTCAGATGCTCCACACTCCAGGACACACGAAAGGAAGCTGTTGCTACTATCTGAAAGACGAAAGGGTTCTGTTCAGCGGGGATACATTATTCTGCGGTTCTGTTGGAAGAACGGATTTTCCAGGCGGCAGTTCCCGTGAAATCCGGGAGAGCCTTCATAAGCTGTTAAATGCCCTTCCAGATGAAACAAATGTTTATCCGGGGCATGATACATCTACAACTATCGGTTACGAAAAGAGGTACAATCCATTTGTGTAAAATAGGAATCCTGCTGCTTGACAGGGATTTCGAGCATGATATATATGAATTAATAAAAGCATTTTATCCGGAAGGAGATATCCACAGCCTCTACGAAAAAGACGAAGAGGAGTACGATATCTTCTTTACTGTGAAAAAAGAAAATGACAATTTTGTTATAAAATATGAGACGAAGGATCAAAAAGGTGTTGCCAGCGCAGAGGTGATCCGGGGGGCAGACGGGGATTCCAGTCAGGAAACTCATGAGAAACTCAGGGATGCCCATGAGCTTCGTAAAGCCAACAAGGACAGTCTGAAATATGCACTGTACAATGTTCTGGTGAAGCTTACCGGCAGAACCCTTCCATGGGGGAATCTTACGGGAATTCGTCCGGCCAAGCTTGCCATGGGGATGATCGAGAGTGGTATGAAAAATACCGAGATTGCACAGGAAATGCGGGAGCGTTACCTGGTAAGCGCAAAGAAAACTGCTCTTGCCATCACCATAGCAAACAGGGAGCGGGCACTTCTTCAGGATATTGATTATGAGCATGGTTACAGCTTATATGTAGGTATTCCCTTTTGTCCAAGTATCTGTTTGTATTGTTCCTTCAGCTCCTACCCTTTGAAGCTCTGGGCAAAAAGAGTAGATGAATATCTGGATGCTTTATGTCTAGAAATTCGCGAAACGGCCAGGATGATGAAGAACTACAAGCTGGATACGATTTATATCGGCGGAGGCACACCTACCACGTTAGAGCCGTATCAGCTGAAAAGGCTTCTTGAACAGCTGGGAGAGTCCTTTGGTTTTGATGGACTTGTAGAATTTACCATTGAAGCTGGCAGACCAGACAGTATTACAAGGGAGAAGCTTGAGACAATTAAAGAATTTCCTGTGACCAGAATTTCTGTTAATCCCCAGACCATGAATCAGGATACTCTGGAAATCATTGGAAGACGTCATACTGTGGCACAGACCATAGAAGCTTTCCATCTTGCCAGAGAGCTGAATTATAACAATATTAACATGGATCTCATTGTAGGACTGCCTGGAGAGGATATTTCCAAGGTGAAATACACATTGGAGAAAGTAAAAGAGCTTTCCCCGGACAGCCTTACCGTACATTCTCTGGCTGTGAAGCGTGCAGCACGCCTGAATATGTTTAAGGACAAATATCAGGAGATGACATTTGAAAATAACCAGGAGATCATGGATCTGACACAGCAGACTGCATATTCCATGGAAATGGGACCTTACTATCTGTACCGTCAGAAGAATATGAAAGGAAATTTTGAAAATGTAGGCTATGCAAAGGTTGACAAAGCCGGGATTTACAATATACTGATTATGGAAGAAAAACAACCGATCATTGCTCTTGGAGCAGGCGGTTCTTCCAAACTGGTCTTTGACCATGGCAAACGTATTGAGCGGGTGGAGAATGTGAAAGATGTCACAAGCTATATTGCCCGTATTGATGAGATGATTGAAAGAAAGCGAACAGGAATTGGAACCTGGTTGTAGGAGGGAGGGAAAATTCTTGGAAAAGCTTTCCAGTGAACAGTCAGAAACATCCGACAGAGTTCTGGAATTTGATTTATCAGCAGAGTTAAGGCATGGAATCGCAGTGAGTAATCTGGCGTACGCGTTAAGTAAGGAGCTTGGACTTCCTCATGAGCAGTGTTACGATCTTGCAATTGCAGGAATGCTTCACGACATAGGAAAGCTGAAACTGAGAAGCTATATCAACGGGCAGGAAAGTAATCCCATGGTAATTGAGGAATTGAAATATGTCCGCATGCATTCTACACTTGGCTATGAGGAACTGAAAGACCAGGGCTATTCGGAT
Organism: Ruminococcus sp. RTP21358st1_G6_RTP21358_211008; assembly: GCF_040908885.1. NCBI lineage: Bacteria > Bacillati > Bacillota > Clostridia > Eubacteriales > Oscillospiraceae > Ruminococcus > Ruminococcus sp. RTP21358st1_G6_RTP21358_211008. The sequence goes on along the minus strand of NZ_JBDGDM010000017.1, from coordinate 65,239 downwards.
TTTGTTCTTGAGAGTATTCTTTATCATCATGAAAATTACGATGGAAGCGGTTATCCGTCCAATCTGGCAGGGAAGGAGATTCCCATTGGTGCCCGGATTCTTCGTGTATGCGATGTATTCTGTGCATTGAGTCAGGAGCGGTCTTACCGCAAGGCTTTTGATAAGCATACTGTGATGGAATTGATGATAGACGAAATAAAAAACTTTGATCTGGAAGTATTTCTTGCATTTCAAAGAGTAGTACACGCCAGCCAGGCTGGTAAATAAGGAGGACACATGGCATTAAAGAAGAAGCCGGTTACCGGCATGAAAGATATTTTACCAAAGGAGATGGAAGTCCGTAACTATGTTACAGGACTGATCCGTGAAACATATGGTTCCTTTGGATTTACTTCAATTGAGACTCCGGGAGTGGAGCACATTGAGAACCTGTGCAGCAAACAGGGCGGTGATAATGAGAAGCTGATTTTCAAAATCTTAAAAAGAGGTGAGAAGCTGAAGCTTGACCAGGCAAAAGAAGAAGCTGATCTTGTGGATTCAGGTCTTCGCTATGATCTGACAGTACCTCTTTCCAGATATTATTCAAATAACTCTAATGAATTGCCTGGACCATTTAAGGCACTTCAGATGGGATACGTATGGAGAGCTGATCGTCCGCAGAGAGGACGTTTCCGTCAGTTTATGCAGTGTGACATTGACATTTTAGGTGAGCCTACTTATATGGCAGAAATCGAGCTGGTACTTGCGACTACTACACTTCTTGGCAAGCTTGACTTCCATAATTTCACTATCCGTATCAATGACCGCCGTATTCTGAAGGCTATGGCTGAGTATAGCGGATTTCCGAAGGAAAGCTTTGATACTGTATTTATCATTCTTGACAAAATGGATAAGATTGGTCTTGAGGGCGTAGCGAAAGAACTGGAAGAGGAAGGCTTTGCAAAAGAAAGCATTGATACTTATCTTGCGATGTTTAAAGAAATCAGCTCAGATATCCAGGGCGTAAGATATTGCAAGGAGAAGCTGGCAGATGTTCTTGACGAACAGATCGCAGCAGATCTTGAGACGATCATTTCCACTGTGGAAGCTGTGAAGACTGCTGACTTTAAGATGGCATTTGATCCTACACTGGTTCGCGGCATGTCTTATTACACCGGTCCGATCTTCGAAATTTCCATGGATGAGTTTGGCGGCAGCGTTGGCGGCGGCGGACGTTATGATGAGATGATTGGTAAATTTACAGGAAACAATACAAGTGCATGCGGATTTTCTATTGGATTTGAGCGTATTGTTATGCTCCTTCTTGAAAGAGGATATCAGATTCCCACAGCAAAGGCTAAGAAGGCATATCTTATTGAGAAAAATATGCCGTCAGACAAGCTGATTGAGATTTTCCGTCAGGCAGAAGAAGAGAGAAAGACCGGAGTTCAGGTCAATATCTCTATTATGAAGAAGAATAAGAAATTCCAGAAAGACCAGATGACAGCTGAAGGCTATACGGAATTTGTGGAATTCTTTAAACGCTGATAAAGAGATTTAACGTGTTGTTTTTGAAAAACAGCCGTCAATGATATTTTATGGATCATTTAAAGCAATACAGCTGAATGGTTCATAATCTGAGAAAGCTGGGGGAAACCCCATAGAATAAGGAGGCGCCTTAAAATGGCTGAGAGTATGCAGGGACTGCACAGAACCTGTCGATGTGCAGAAGTGACCACACAGATGGTAGGCAGCGAAGTAACACTTATGGGATGGGTTCAGAAAGCAAGAGATAAAGGAGGAATCATTTTCGTAGATTTACGTGACCGCAGTGGTATTATGCAGCTGATCTTTGAAAATGGTTCCATTGATGAGGAAGGCTTTGCCAAAGCCGGCAAGCTGAGAAGTGAGTTTGTGATCGCAGTTACCGGAACCGTTGAGAAACGTGGTGGTGCAGTAAATGAGAATCTTGCAACAGGTGAGATCGAAGTGAGAGCAAAATCTCTCCGTGTTCTTTCCGAGGCAGAAGTTCCACCATTCCCGGTTGAGGAGAACAGTAAAACAAAAGAGGATGTACGTCTGAAATACCGTTACCTTGACTTAAGACGTCCGGATCTCCAGAGAAACCTGATCCTGAAGAGCCGTGTAATGCAGCTGACAAGATCCTTCTTTACAAACGAGGGATTCCTGGAGATTGAGACTCCTATGCTTGGAAAGAGTACTCCTGAAGGTGCAAGAGATTATCTGGTGCCATCCCGTGTACATCCTGGCTGCTTCTATGGTCTGCCGCAGTCACCGCAGCTGTACAAACAGCTTCTGATGTGTTCCGGATATGACAGATACATCCAGATTGCAAGATGCTTCCGTGATGAGGATCTTCGTGCTGACCGTCAGCCGGAGTTCACACAGATCGATATGGAGCTTTCTTTCGTAGATGTAGATGATGTAATCGATGTAAATGAGAGATATCTTTCCTACCTGTTCAAAGAGGTTCTTGGTATCGATGTGAAACTTCCAATCGAGAGAATCACATGGCAAGAAGCAATGGATCGTTTCGGTTCTGATAAACCGGATATGAGATTTGGCATGGAGCTTCATGATGTAAGCGATATTGTGAAGAACTGTGGATTCTCCGTATTTACAGGTGCTCTTGAAGCTGGTGGAAGCGTTCGTGGTATCAACGCAGAAGGCCAGGGCAGCATGCCTCGTAAGAAAATTGATAAGTTAGTAGAGTTTGCCAAGGGATATGGTGCAAAAGGTCTTGCATACATTGCAATCGCAGAAGATGGCACCAGAAAGTCTTCCTTTGCCAAGTTTATGACAGATGAGGAGATGGATGCTCTTGTAGCTGCTATGGACGGTAAAGCAGGTGACCTGCTTCTGTTTGCAGCGGATAAGAAGAAACTGGTTTATGATGTTCTTGGCGCACTTCGTCTGGAGCTTGCAAAACAGATGGATCTTCTTGACAAGAACGACTACCGCTTCGTATGGGTAACGGAGTTCCCGCTTCTTGAGTGGAGCGAGGAAGAAAACCGTTTCACAGCTATGCACCATCCATTTACAATGCCGATGGATGAGGATATCCCGCTTCTCGACACAGATCCGGGCGCTGTTCGTGCGAAGGCTTACGATATTGTACTGAATGGTAACGAGATCGGCGGCGGCAGTGTTCGTATCCATCAGGATGACATTCAGGAGAGAATGTTTAAAGAGCTTGGATTTACCCCGGAAGCTGCCCATGAGCAGTTCGGATTCCTTCTGGATGCATTCAAATACGGAGTTCCGCCTCACGCCGGACTAGCTTACGGTCTTGACCGTCTGGTTATGCTCATTGCCAAGGTTGACAGCATTCGTGACGTAATTGCATTCCCGAAGGTAAAAGATGCATCTTGTCTGATGACTCAGGCACCGCAGCGCGTAAGCGAAGCACAGCTGGACGAGCTGGGACTTGAAGTTGAGAAAGAAGCTGCTCCGGAGACTGAGGAATAAGAAAAGGAATACAACAAGAAATAACTTAGTATGATTTAGAATAAGCTGACTGAAAAATCCTGCCTGAAAAATGGGTGGGATTTTTCTTTTGGTCGCGATGCACAGAAAGACGAACCTTCTTGTGACAAGCATAAGAAGTAGCGCTTGCTGCGCAAACTTAATTCTCGGGTTTTCTGTGAACTTTGTTCACAAAAAACACCACGCGGAACGTTACCAGTAAACAATAACATAAAAACGCCTCTGCACAAATTTGCAGAGGCGTAAATTTTAACTATATCATCCGTTGGTTTCCTGATTGTCTTCTACCGGGCTGGAACTTAAAGTTCCAAACAATGCCTGTCCGAACACAGTTCCTGCGTCTTCCAGTTTCCAGGAAGCACCGTCGTTGATCAGTGTGAAAGTCGTTTCCACTGTTTTAGTAGCTGTATTTTCTTCAATATATTCAAGAAGCAGACTGTAGGACTTTTCATATCGTTTTTGAGCACCGTCGATAACAGCATCCACAGAGGCAAGATAGGTATCCAGCTCCTTCTGATAATTTTCCAGAATAGCATCGCTGTCAAAGGTGGTAATATTGGCTGTAACTGTGGCTGTATAGCCGGAAACAGTGGTTTCCCCAATAGAATAATCAAAGGTGGAGTGAACCTGTTTTACCAGTGCTTCTGCCAGACTGATCTTTGCAGGATCTTCTGTGCTGATAATGGAATCTGCATTTAAATAATTGCCCAGTTCCTCTGTTGACATATTTTTCAGGGTATTCAGATAAACTAAGATTGTGTCTTCCGGTGATAAAATATCCGGGTCTGTGAGATTGTTCATAAGACCGCCGACAAGGTCGTTTTCCAGTGTATTGGTGCGCCGGATCTCCCAACTGGTTTCGCCGTCTTTATCTGAGGCGTCTAAGGAGATGGTGCAGTTACGCTCCACAGTCTGATAGTCATTACTCTTAAGCAGTTCATCCAGAAGCATGTAGCGTTCTTCAAGGGAAATAGTCTGTTCTGTGGCTTCCTCAGAAGAAGCGGACTGGGAAATTTCATGCTTCAGCTGCGCCTTGGAAAAATCCTCAGCAAGCGCATGGGCATCCAGAGTGACCATCCTGAGATTCGCCTGTGCGGATTGTCTGTCCTTGTCTACGTTAACATCCAGAATTTTATAGTCAAAATCCTGGAAAAAGAGAGAAAAGACTTCTTCAATATCAGAAGAAATAGCGATATCTTCGGGTTCACCGGGGAAAAGCTCCTGGTAGGAGATGTATTTCTGTGTGGTAATGGAATCCAGATTCTTTAGCTGATCCAGTTCCTGCTTTACTGCGTCCTCGATTTTTTTCTCCTCTTTGCCGGTACAGCCGCACAGTGAAAAAGTGCAGAGAAGCAAAAGAAGAGGAAGCAGAAATCTGACTGACTTCATACAGGGTTCTTTCCTTTCAAATTATTACGTAAAATGTTTATAAAACTTTTTTATTATACCATTTTTTTTCATAAAAGTCAAAAATGCCTAAAATTTAGACGATATTTCTAAAAAAAGAGTGAATAAATTGTGAAAAATGCATTATCAGCTTAGAACACTTTTCTTTTGAGGCTGAATCTGTTATTATAAACAGGGTAAATGCAGATGACAGATGTGGAAATATATCTGTTATAATTGCAAAAGATATTGAAAAACCATTGAGTTATCGTATAGGAGGTAACCATGAAGAAAAAAGATTTTGTCATCGGAGGGCTGATTATTCTTGCTGGAGCAGCTGGTGCCGGTGGCTGGTATTACTATAAAGAAAATTATGGGGATTCTGCAGCGGCTTCTGGTGAAGTTGCATATGTGACTAAGATCAGCACTCTTCTTGGAGAAGATTCCGGAGTGCTGAACCGGTTCGCAGGCGTGGTAGAACCTCAGGAGACGGTAAAGGTAAATATTGAGAACAATCGGACTGTTACCGAAGTAAAGGTGAAGGTTGGAGATGAGGTAAAGAAGGGACAGTTGCTTTTTGAATACGACCTGAGCAGTATCCAGGACAGCCTGAAGGAAGCGCAGCTGGCTCTTGACCGGTTGAAGAATGAAGCCCTCAGCCTTAATCAACAAATTTCCACTCTTGAGAAAGAGAAAAAGAAAGCCAATAAGAACAGCCAGCTTTCTTATACCATTGAGATTGAGACGAATAAGATGAATCTGAAGAAGAACGAATATGACCAGGTGAGCAAGCAGGCAGAGATTGATAAGCTGCAGGCAGCTACCACCAATACAGAAGTACGAAGCGAAATCGACGGAGTCATTCAGAAAATTGATACCAGTAAGCTGGGAAGCGATGATGGAGATACTCTGGATGACAGCATGGGAGCTGATTCCGGAAGTGATTCTTCTGATAATTCTTTTATCACTATTCTCAGTACAGGTGCTTACCGTATTAAGGGGCAGGTAAATGAGCAGAACCGTAATACGGTTGTTCCAGGCTCAGCAGTTATTGTGCGTTCCAGAGTTGATGAGAATCAGATCTGGCATGGAACTATGGGGGCTGTGGACGAGCAGAATTCTACGAACAGCAGTAGCAGTAATTCCTATTTTGGAATGTCCAGCGGTGATGATACTACAAGTTCCAGTACCTATCCTTTCTATGTGACACTGGATTCCTCAGAGGGGTTAATGCTGGGTCAGCATGTATACATAGAGATGGACGAAGGACAGGAAGACCAGAAGACAGGCATCTGGCTGGGAGACTACTATATTGTGGATGCGGATACAGAAAACCCATATGTGTGGGCTGTAGATTCCAAGGGAAGGCTGGAGAAGCGCTCCGTTGTTCTTGGACAGCATGATGATGATCTTTCAGAATATGAGATCGCAGATGGCCTTACAGAAGATGACAGTATTGCGTTCCCATCAGACAGCCTGGCAGAGGGAATGCGGACAAAGGACGTATCTGAGATGACAGATGAGGAGCTGGAGGCTGTTGATATGGAAAGTAATCTGGATGGCAGTGAGTACTCAGACGGGGATACCATGGAGCCTATGGATGGAGACTATTCCAGTGCGGACTTTGAGACAGGTGTTTCTGATGAAAGCATGGATGCAGCCATTGATGGTGATTATACAGACTTTTCAGAAGATTTCTCAGATGAAGATTTTACAGAGGATGGTTCAGAAGATTTTACTGATGAGAGCATTGATGAGCCTGGACAGTATGGTTCTGATGATACGGAGGCCGCAGGATGATACTTGAACTGAAGGGGATTTATAAAGATTACCAGCAGGGAAAAATGATTGTCCCCGTATTGAAGGACGTAAACTTTTCCATGGAAGAGGGCGAATATGTAGCCATCATGGGCCCTTCTGGTTCTGGTAAATCTACATTGATGAATATAATCGGTTGTCTGGATCAGGCAACCAAGGGAACTTTTTTCCTGGATGGGCAGGACATCAGCAAATGTTCTGAAAATGAGATGTCAGATATCCGTCTGAACAAGATTGGATTTGTATTTCAGAGTTTTCATCTTCTGCCGAGGCAGTCTGCTATTTCCAATGTGGAAATGCCGCTGAACTATGCTCATGTGCCGAAGAAGGAGCGACGCGAGCGCGCTTTTGCAGCACTTGACCGGGTGGGGCTTGCAGACCGTGTGGATTTCAGACCAAACCAGCTCTCTGGTGGACAGATGCAGCGAGTTGCCATCGCCCGTGCCATTGTAAATAATCCAAGACTTCTTCTGGCTGATGAGCCTACCGGTGCACTGGACAGTAAGTCTGGCAGACAGGTTATGGAGCTTTTCCAGAAGCTGAATGATGAAGGCGTTTCTGTCCTTATGATCACTCATGATCCGGATATTGCAGCACATGCCAAGCGGGTAGTTATGATCCGTGACGGTGAGCTTCAGGAAAAGAGGTGATCCTATGGGAAAAGCGAAGAAAATTATAATAGGTGTGGTAGTCACAGCTCTTGTCGGAACCGGTATTGGCGGTGGACTGATGTATGTACGGAAAGGAAGCCAGAAGGAAGTGCTGGTGGCAAGCGTCAGTGATCTGGCAGGTGAGAGATATGATTCCGATACTACATTGAGCGGAACAGTATATGCCAATGCAACACAGAGGATTTCCGTAGAGAAAGACATGATCATCCAGGAAATTTACGTGAGCAAAGGGGATGAGGTAAAGCCTGGAGACAAGCTGATTTCTTTTGACATGACGCTTGTGGAAATGGAACTGAACATTGCCAAGCTGAAGCTTCAGAAACAGCAGCAGGATCTTGCTGCTGCAAAGAAAAGACTTACCAGCCTGCAAAATGGCGGACCGATTCTTGATTCCGATTCTTCCTCCGCAGACAATCTGATTGATTCAGGAGAGGATTCTACAGAAGATGACAGCTCCGATCCTACGGGAGATGATGAACTGTCTTCTGCAGTAACCGCTTCTGATCATTATCTGGCAGCTGTTTTGCAGCCAATGCTTCTGGCTGCTGTGACAGATGGATTTGCAGACGCTCAGGCAGTTGGAAATGAAGAAATTACTTCTGCAGATACCCAGGAAGTGGGAAGCGAAGATATTGGTTCTGCAGATGAAATGACAAGCGGTGACACAGGAGATCTTTCTGCTGATACAGAAGCTGATTCCGGAGATGATTCTGAAGACGATTCAGAGTATAGCACCGGCGATCCGGGTACTGCTTCCGGATTTTATGACGAACCTTCCAGTGATGGTTTTAGCAGTGATATTTCAGACACGAATCAGGGAGGATTTTTCGATGGAAGCAATTCTGGTTCCTCACAGAATCATGCTACCGTTGGAAATGACGGATTTGTAGATGGAGAGGAACCTTTTTACCTGACTCTGGATTACGATACAGAACCTTATCAGGGAACAGGAACCGAGGAAGATCCTTATCTGTATCTTTGTTCCAGTGCAAAAGGCAAGGTAAATGTAACCGGAGCCTTTCTGAACAAGATGGCTGGCTATAATGCTGACGGAACTATTCTTCTTCATCCGGGCGGATACTGGTATCTGCTGGAATTCCATCAGAATGATACCATTGCTGATTATACCAACAGAAAAGAATCCTGTACCGGATACTATCTGGTCGATGGAAATATGCTCAGCAATCCGGTTGACCGTTTTGCTGAAATGGATTTTACCCTTGACGGGGCTATGCAGTATGATAAGGGAGATGACGAGCCGGATATTCCTGGTGATGGAGGCGGTGGTGGCGGAAGCTCTTCCCTGTCCCGTTCAGAGGCCATTAAGATCCAGAAGAACCGGATCGCCAGTCTGGAACTGGATGTGCAGGAGAGTGAGATCAGCATCAGCAAGCTTCAGAAGAAGGCAGACAGAAAGCTGATCACCAGTAAGTTGGATGGTATTGTAACCACTGTGGGAGATGCAGCTACAGGTACCAATTCAGAATCTGATTCCTTTATGATCGTTAAGAGCAAAGACGGCTATTACGTACAGGGAACTGTAGGGGAGCTTATGCTTGACCAGGTGAAGGAAGGCACAATTTTGAACTGCAATTCTTATGGTGAGAATGGATATATGAATTTTGAGGCTGAGGTGATCCAGGTTTCCGATTATGCAGTTGATGGAGACAGCTCCTATTATTACTATGGAGACAGCAATCCAAATGTTTCTTCTTATAATTTTACTGCCAAGATCACAGATGACACCGTGCAGGTAAGTGTTGGAGACTGGGTGGATATCCAGCTGGAGCAGCAGGCGCAGAGCACGGATGGCATTGTTCTTTCCAAGGCTTTTGTCCGTACGGAAGACGGCGTAAGCTATGTGTACAAGGATGACAATGGCGTGCTGAAGAAACAGATCGTTAAGGTAAAAGAGAATGTAAACGGTGGTGCTTATGTATTGGTAAGCGGCGGCTTGTCCATGGATGACAAGATTGCATTCCCTTATTCGAAATCCATCAAAGAGGGTATGAAGACAAAGGAAGGATCGCTGGATACGTTTATGGGATATGATTCCACATCATATGGCGGTCTTGGTTAAGGAGGGATTTCATGTTTGAAAATATACGTCTGGCATTCCAGGGAATCTGGTCACACAAGATGAGATCTTTCCTTACAATGCTGGGTATTATTATCGGTATTGCATCTATTATTGCCATTGTTTCCACGATTAAGGGAACGAGTGAGCAGATTAAGGATAACCTGATCGGCTCTGGAAATAACACGGTAAATGTAACCTTGTCACAGGGTGACAGTGCCTACAGTGTGGATTATTATGATGGCGGTTCTTCCGGCTCTACACCGCTCCTCAGTCAGAGCCTGAAGGATGAAGTGTTAAAAACAGATCATGTGGAGAATGCAACATTTTTCTATAGCAGAACAGACTACAACAGCAGTGTTTACTATGAGAACAGCAGTTTTTCCGGCGGTAAGGTCTATGGCATTGATACCAATTATCTGAATACCTGCGGTTATCAGGTACGTTCCGGAAGGGGATTTGTACAGGCTGATTATGATAATTTCCGCAAGGTGGCACTGGTGGACAGCTATGCTGCTGATACCATGTTTCCGGGAGCTAATCCAGTGGGGAAAATCATTGAGATCGGTTCTGAACCCTATACAATTGTAGGAGTTGTACGCCAGTCGGCTGACAGCTTGCCAAACATGGATACACCGAGTGATTTTGACAGCTATTATGAAAATGTGATTGGAACCGTAATGATTCCAAATAAATGCTGGCCGATTTCTTACAAATTTGATGAGCCTGAGAATGCGATCGTCAAAGTAGACAGCACGGACAACATGAGTGAGACTGGTTCTGCAGTAGCGAAGATTCTGAATAAATCCATCAGCAGCACTGGCAGTGGAAGCAGCGGTTTCAAGTATAAAGCAGATGATGTTATGCAGCGGGTAAAGGATCTTCAGGATTTAAGTGAGAGCACCAACTCCCAGCTGATCTGGATCGCAAGTATTTCTCTTCTGGTTGGAGGTATTGGTGTTATGAATATCATGCTGGTATCTGTAACCGAGCGTACCAAGGAGATTGGTCTGAAGAAGGCGATTGGTGCCAGAAAGAAGGTGATTCTGGGACAGTTCCTGACGGAGGCAGCAGTACTTACCAGTGTGGGAGGTATTATCGGAGTTGTTCTTGGAATCGGACTTTCAAAAGTTGTATCCAAGGTGGCAGGCTCACCTACAGCCATCAGTGTTCCGGCGATTATTGGCTCTGTAGTATTCTCTATGCTGATCGGTATCATCTTTGGTCTGCTTCCTTCTGTTAAGGCGGCTAACCTGAATCCGATTGATGCACTTAGAAGTGAGTAATGGTTTATATTTGCAATAAATGTTAATATTGTTATAAAAATGAACAGCTGAAAGCATGGATCAGATGATTTGTGTTTGGAGCTGTTCTTTTTTTATGAGTCAATTCATGCGTCAAAGTATGTTTTTGAGTTATTTGTGTAAAGTGGAGCGTGCAGATTGTGAGATTGCTTTTAGGACAGGCTATAGAGAATGTTATGTTCCGCCGGTTAAAATTTTGCAAAATATAAGGGGAAACATGATATACTTGTTTAGAGATTACATAGAGATTCCTTTGGTAGGATTATTGCATACCACTGGAAGGAGAAATTTAATATGCAAAAATATAAAAAATGGAAACAAGTTCTGTCTGTTTCTACAGCAGTAAGTCTATGCATTGCGGGTGCGGGAAGCCTGATGGGCTGCGGCAGTACTGACAGAGGGAAGGACAAGGCAGATTCCGTGGAATCCAAAGCAATGGGACGGTATCTGGAGAATGAACTGTCTGTGCCGGAAGGATGTATGGAGATTGTGGATTTGCAGGTTATGAAAGAGGGAAGCCTGAAAATGCTTGCAAGAAACAGTGATTACGAATTGATGCTCTACCAGTCCTCTGACAAGGGAAAGACTTGGGAAGAAGGGAAGAAGGTTGCCGGTTTTTTCGGTGTGGAAGGGGGATCCATTTATAAAGCAGCGCTTGGGAGAGACGGAAGTATTCTGATTGGCGTATATATAGAATCTGAAGATGAGAACAGCATGGGAAGTATGGAATATTATTATTGCCCCGCTGACGGTGAAGGAAAGAAGGTTGAAATCGGAGAAGATTTGGATGAAACCATGGCCTGGAGTATAGATATTGGGGAAAATGGCAACCTGTTTTTACAGATTTCAGGAAATGGAATCATGGAAATCAATCCTGTTGACGGGGCTGTGGTTCATGAGTATGAGAAAGGAAAATCCACAGATTATATGTGCGTAACTTCAGAGTATCTGATCGTGATTGCAGATGGAGATGTGCATTATTACGATGTGGCTTCCGGTAAGCCGGCAAGTGGAGGCGATGCACTGACTGCGCAGCTGAAAAAGACTCCTGCAAATCTGGAATTTGGAAATTCCTCCGGTACTGCCTTACTGTTTTTGGAGGGGGATGAGAAAGATACCATATTCTATGTGGATCAGACTGGTTTATACCGCTATGCATTTGGCGGCAATGTAATTGAGCAGGTAATTGATGGAAGCCTGAATTCCATAAGCTCTTCGAATAAGGCATTTAACTGTATGGCAATGGATTCGGAAGGCGTATTTTACATTGGTGAAGTTGATTACAACTCTGGCTTAAATGGTGGAAGGCTGCTTTCTTATAAGTATTCTGCAGATACTCCAACCGTACCGGATACAGAGCTCACCATATATTCCCTGGAAGAGAATTCCGGTATTCGACAGGCAGTTGTTATGTTTCAGAAGAAATATCCGGATATTTATCTCACACTGGAAACCGGAATGTCTGGAAACGATGGTGTAACACGTACAGATGCGTTAAAAACACTGAATACGGAGATTATGGCAGGAAAAGGACCGGATATTCTGATTCTGGACGGAATTTCTTCTGAAACCTATGCAGAACAGGGAATGCTGGAGGATTTAAGTGGAATTCTGAAAGATGCAGGATTGCTGGACAACATAGAAAGTGCTTATACAAAAGAGGATGGAAGTATCTATGAGATGCCGGTGAAATTTGGAATTCCTATGATAGAGGGAAACAAGGAGGATGTGCAGGCGGTGACAGATCTGGTTTCTCTTGCTGATGTGCTCACGAAGCACAAGGATGAATATGGACTGACTTCGGAAAACATCTATAAGCTGCCCTTACTTTATTCCATGTATCCACAGGCACTTCTGGAAAAACTGGCAGATAACAATTCCGCAGCATGGATGAAAGCGAATGGAACTCTGGATGAAGAAAAGATCAAGGGATTTCTGGAACAGTCCGAAAGGATTTATCAGGCTGGAAAGGATGCTATGGATGAATTAAAGGCTGCCTATCCACAGGCTTTTGATGACAGTGGACAGCCAGTATATGAAAGAGCTGGCAGTATTTCGGGAGAAACTGCCGTGCTGCTTTCCCGAAACTGTGAATTTGCTTTAGGTGATATTTTTTCGCCTTTGGATTTTGCATTTGTAAATTCTATGGCAGAGATAGATACTTCCTTGTCCTATGCACTTTGGAATGGGCAGATGGCAAATTGTTTCATTCCGGTCAACCGAATCGGAATCAGCTCCAGAGCTTCCCAGAAAGCTGCTGCTGAGAAATTTGTGGAATATTTATTTTCAGAGGAAGGACAGATGCTTTCCAGAGAAGATGGTTTCCCTGTAGTGGAAGCTGTTTACAATGGAGAGGACTACTGGAATCAGGGAGAGGCTGGAAACGTGTTAGTTACTGGCGGCAGCAGTAACAGCGAGAACGGTCAGGAATTGGTATACAGTATAAAAGTTCCGTCAGCTGATAAGGTGAATGAATTAAAACAGCTTGGAAAAATGCTTACAACTCCGGTTTTGGATAATACAATCATTACCAGTGCTGTTTGTGAAAACGGAGTGCGTTACCTGAATGGGGAAATCAGTCTTGATGAGGCTGCGAATGCAGTCATGCAGCAGGTGAATCTGTATCTGGCAGAATAGAAGGAGTAAGAGATGTTTAAAAAGCTTCACAGGCAAATGACCATATTTGAATCACTGATCACAAGCGGAATACTGATCCTGATGGCAGTTTCCTGTCTTGTGATCTCCGAGAGAGGGCTTACCCATAATACTTATGAGAGATTTTTAAATAATGGAAATTCCTGTGTGGCTTATCTGGAAAATCAGACTGTGCTTTCTCACAAGTGGATACTGGAAGCAAAGCAGGAATACAAAGTGGAATTTCGCATTCTGAATAACGGAAAAAAGCTGTATTTTGATAAGCTGGATACAGAAAGCTGGAATCAGGATAAAAAGGAAGAAAATCTGAGCTCTGTAGGAAATATGCTGACAGAGGCTGCCAGAATTTCCAGGGAAGAGCAGGGGCTTGATGTGGACTATATGGGAAGCCTCTCTCTTTCCAAAACGGTTTATTTTGAAACTTCAGATTTTTATGCATGTACAGCCTTGATTCCTAAGGGAAACGGCGTGTTAAGCCTGGTGCTGGTATATCCTCTTGATGGGTTGAAAACACAGATCTTTCATCAAAGAGTCTGGTTTGGAGTCATGGTGCTGCTTGCAGTTCTGGCTTTGGTTACATTTTCCTGGTTTTTTACAGGAAAAATGCTTCGCCCTCTGGAAGAGAATCAAAGGAAACAAACCCAGTTTATTGCTTCGGCATCCCATGAACTGAGATCTCCGCTGGCTGTGATATTGTCAAGTGTACAGGCAATGGAATCTGACTGGGAAAACGCCGGCAGATTTTTGAAAACCATAAAAAGTGAGGGAGACAGGATGTCCCGGCTTATCGGGGATATGCTTTCTCTTGCAAATGCGGACAATAAATCCTGGAGTATTATGAAGACAGATTGTGAGCTTGACACCTTGCTTCTGGATACATATGAGAAATACCAGCCTATTCTGCATGGAAAAAAGATTTCCCTGAAAGTAGTTCTGCCAGAGGAGCCTCTTTCTATCTGTAAGTGTGACAGTGCCAGAATCAGTCAGGTGCTGGGAATCCTTTTGGATAACGGGGCAAGCTATGTGCCGGCCGGTGGCAGGATGGAAATGGGAGTAAAAGAAAATGAAAAATATTTTCAGCTTTATGTACAGGATAATGGTCCGGGAATTCCGGATGAGAATAAGGAGGCTGTATTCCGAAGATTTTACAGGGCTGATCCGGCCAGAAAGGAGAAACAGCATTTTGGACTTGGACTTTGCATTGCCAGGGAAATTGTGACGTTACATAAAGGGAGTATCCGTATTCTGGATACTCCGGGTGGCGGCAGTACATTTGTGATAAGATTACCGAAATAAAACTAGAGCGTGTTTACTGACAGACTTCCAACTGATAACCTATTCCGCGTATGGTTTTGAGAGCCAGTGTGCTTTCCACGGATTTCAGGCGGCGACGGAGAAAATGTATGTAGTTGTCAAGATTTCCCTCTTCTACGTCGGATTCCATGCCCCATACGCGGGAGAGAAGAAGGTTTCTGGGAAGAACCTGACCGGGATTTCGGAGAAATACTTCCAGAAGGGCACTTTCGCGGCCGGAAAGAGTGCATTCTTTTGCACCCTTGGTAAGGCGCCCGCATTCAGGATCAAAAGCAATATCTCCCAGCTTCAGAAGATTTAAGTCACCCCATTTTCCGGGACGGCGCATAATGCTGTGGATTCTTGCAAGAAGTTCTTCAAAGGCGAAGGGCTTTACCATGTAATCATCTGCTCCACAGTTCAGTCCGTTGACCTTGTCCTGTAGTTCGCCAAGTGCCGTAAGGAAAATAACAGGGGTTGAGATGTTGGACTGTCTGGCTTCTTTCAAAACCTGAGTTCCATCCATGGAAGGAAGCATGCGGTCCAGAAGTACCAGATCATACATATTTTCCCGCATATAGTAAAGACCTTCCGCACCATCCAGACACATATCTACCGTGAAATTTTCTTTTTCAAGTGCAAGCTTTGTAAGCTGTGCCAGATCTTTGTCATCTTCTATTATTAATATTCTCATAGGAAACTCCTCTTCTTATAATCTGTTATCCATTATATACGCAAATCTCTAAAATTTCTCTAATTAATTTTAAAGCCTGTTTGAAAACCGGACAAAATCTCCCACAAATTGTGGCGCACATCTTGCAGAAAGCCTTTTTCAAACACGCTTTAGAGAAAGAATAGAGATTTCTCTGCTATTTTTATAATGCTGAATGAAAGGTAGAAAAGAGGAAATTTTTTGAAAAGAAAACATGCCCTGAAAGGGATTTTATTTATTCTCCCTAGCTTTGCAGGAGTCTGTGTATTCTGGCTGCTTCCTTATGTGGATGTGATCCGCAGATCTTTTTTTGGAGCTGTAAATGGAGTGTTTACTGGATTTATGAATTATCAGATGATATTTTCCAATCAGGCATTTCTTCTTGCCGGGAAAAATACCTTGCGGTTTTTCGGAATCTGTATTCCGTTACTGGTGGTTTTGTCACTGGCAGCTGCTGTCCTGCTAAATGGACTTGGGAAAAATCAGAAGCAGCTGATGAAAACCGCATTTCTGCTTCCAATGGCCATTCCAGTTGCTTCTGTGGCAATTTTATGGAAAGTACTCTTTAATGGACAGGGGCTTTTGAACCATTTTCTGGAAATGTTGTCGTTGAAAAGTATAGACTGGTTGAATACAAAGGCTACCTTCTGGGTGCTGGTGATCAGTTATATTTGGCGAAATTTAGGGTATGACATTGTACTGTGGCTGGCAGGCCTTTCCACAATTCCGGAATCTCTTTATGAGGCAGCAAAGGTGGATGGAGCCGGTGCCTGGAAATGCTTTACCAGGATTACCTGTCCCAATCTTTTACCCTCTCTTTTTACCATTGTAGTTCTGTCGCTGCTGAACGGCTTTAAAGTATTCCGGGAGGCTTATCTGGTCGCAGGAGATTATCCACAGGAGAACATGTATCTTCTACAGCATCTGTTCAATAACTGGTACAGAGACCTGGCCATGGATAAGATGGCGGCTGCGGCAGTGGTTACTGGAATTGCGATCATGGTTCTGGTACTTTTACTGCAAAAAGCATGGGAAAGAGAGGATTAAGAAGTGAAAAAGATAACTTGTTTTTTTCTTGTACTTTTAGCTTTGGTCTTTATATTTCCTGTTTTATTTCTGGTAGTTGGTTCTATTATGGGAAAAAATGAGCTTACAGATCTGCTGTTTCCAGTGCTGCAGGAGGGGGCGAAAGGATATGCTTCCTGGAAGCTGTTTCCGGAATATCCGACTCTGAAACATTACGTGGAAGTACTGCTGGATTCACCGGAATTTTTCGTAATGTTCTGGAACTCGGTGAAGATCACAGCTGGTGCCCTCGCTGGCGGGCTTCTGGTTGGAATGCCTGCTGCATGGGGATTTGCCAAATTTGATTTTCCAGGGAAAAATATATTGTTTACTTTGTATATTGCACTGATGATGATGCCGTTTCAGGTTATGCTTCTTGGCAGTTATCTGGTGTTGGATAAAATTGGGCTTCTTGACTCGCTTTTGGGGATTGTTTTCCCGGCGGTTTTTTCTACATTCCCCATATTTATTATGTACCGCTTTTTCAAAGGGATTCCTCTGGCGTTTCTAGAAGCGGCAAGACTTGACGGTGCAGGTGAGCTTAGACTGTTTTTTATAGTTGCCATCCCCTTGGGCTCACCTGGCGTCATTTCTGCCATTGTTCTGGGCTTTCTGGAATACTGGAATCTGATCGAACAGCCGATGGTATTTTTGAAAACAAAAGAATTGTGGCCGTTGTCTTTGTACCTGCCAAATATTGAGTTGAAACAGGCAGGGTTTGCATTTGCGGCCTCTGTGGTGGCTCTGGCCCCGGCAGTTCTGGTATTTTTGTCCGGACAGGACTATCTGGAGCAGGGAATTGTCTCTACGGCGGTAAAAGAATAAAAAGAGAAACAACTGGAAAGTGACGATAAAAAAACGACAGTTTGATAAAATATATTGTCAATGGAATTTAAAAGAAATAGTTAGAATGCAGAGTGTTTTACAAATATGTTCAGGAACAGAATGGGAGTTTGACATGAAGAAAAAATTAATTCAGGCAACTTGCCTGTTTTTTGTAATGATGCTGATTTTTACCATATTGTCAAGAGTTTCGGATTCTGTAAATGTGATACAGATCCAGACTAAGAACCCGGCAAATCAGATGATCACTCATGAGGTGAAAGGCTCTGGAAAAGTGGAGGGTAGTCAGGAAGTGGCGGTGTTTGTACTGGAAAATCTGCAGGTGGAGCAGGTGATGGTACATGCAGGGCAGACTGTGAAAAAGGGGGATATTTTATTGAAGCTATCCCAGAACAGCATTCAGGCGGCTTTGAAGAATCTGGACGATAAAGTAAAAACTCTGGAAGGGCAGGTAAAGGATCTGGAAAGCCAGAAAAAGGTGAACAGCCAGAAGCGTGCAGCGGAGCAGGCATGGGCTGGAAATTCTTATGATCTGGCTGTGCAAAGCGGAAATGTTTCCGTGGATAATGCAAGGGCGGAAGTTCAGATAGCCCAACAGAGACTTGATGAATTTTACAGGGAAAAGGAAGCAAAGACTTCTGGGGATGATTTAAGTGGCTTCACAGATGGAGAGGAAGGGTTTAATGATGGTGAGACCATTGCAACACAGGAGGACGATTCCACCACAGAAACTGCCCTTCAGGATGATCTGCGAGCCAGACAGGAAGCATTAAATGAAGTGATCGCGGGAAAAAATCAGACTTTGGCAAGTGCCGGAAAAGCAGTGGCCGATGCCAGTACGCCGGAGGCTTCAGACAGTACCTTGGAGAACTTACAAAGAGAACTGGAAAATGCCAGAGCAGATATGGAAAAGGTTACAGTGCTTCAAAGCACAGAGGGAGTGATTTCGTCTCCTTCTGACGGTGTGATCAAAAGCCTGTCCGTGCAAACCGGAGACCTTACAGGACAGACTGCAGCAGTAGTTTTATATTCAGCCGATGGTGCTCTTCGAATGACTGGTACCATCTCAAAAGAAGATATAAAATATGTATCTGCCGGTGCAGACGTGAAAATCACAGATAATAACAATAATGATATTTCTGGCGCAACAGTGGAAGATATAACAGAAAATAAGGAGGATAATGATATTCGTGACCTGTCCATCATAATGCCGGCGGACAGTCTGTCCATCGGTCAGAGCGGAGATTTTTCCATATCAAAAGATGCTGGGCCTTATTCCTGCTGCGTTCCGCTTTCAGCGCTGTACCAGGAGAATGGGAAGGTCTATGTGTATGTTACAGACACAGAAAATACAGTGCTTGGAACGGTAATGGTTGCAAGAAAAGTGGAAGTTACTGTGCAGGATAAAAACCAGACAACTGCTGCATTGGTTGAGGGAAGCCTTTCTACGGATCAGGCTGTGATCGTCCAGGCAGACAGGGAACTGAAGGATGGAAGCAGGGTGAGGATTTCTGAAAATTAGCATGGAAAGTGAAAAGAAGAATTACTGTTCCAAATATCTGAAGGTTGTTATGGCAGTATTGCTGGCCGCAGCTTTATTTTATTCTGGAATGAAAGATTATGTGAAGGTGGGAAAAACAGATACAGCGGTGGTTGAACTGTATGGAGATTATCCTGCAGTAAACCTGGCGAAGCAGATCTGGGAAAATTATCAAAGTAGTGATGAGATTACAGATTTCTGTTTTGTGTGGAATGGAGGAGTTCAGGTGGTTACGAATCCAGAGGATTTCAGACAGACAAATGCCCGGGTGACAGGCATTGTGGGAATGGCTGCTTTGTATGACCGACAGGCTGCTTTATTAGAAGAGAATGATGAAACCGGATGCGTGATCGATAAAGACACAGCCCTGGAGCTTTTCGGCAGTGAAAATTGTGCGGGAAGTCAGTTGACTGTGGGAGAGCAGATTTACGAAGTGCGGGGTGTGGTATCCTGGAATCAGCATACGATGCTTATCCGTCCGTTACAAAAAAATCAGGTTTGTACTCAGGTTCTGATCAGAGGGAAAAAAGGTCAGAATCTGGAGGGTGCTGCATCTGATTTTCTCGTGGGAAACGGACTATCCGGAATATTAGTGGATGACAGCTGGCTGGAAGTGATTTTGCCCTGGTTTCCAGTGGCTTTTCTTGTAATGCTTATAATAACTGTTTCCAGGTGGCTGTATGAGATGGAGCACGAAATCTGGGAAAATGGAATTCAAAGAAATAGAGAAAAGAAAATTGATTTTAGAAAATGCAGTTGCTTTGTTATTAGAATTTTACTGTGGGGAATCGGCCTCTTTTTTTGCGTAAGGCTTTTATCCCATATTCCCCAGAGCTGGCTGCCGGACAAATGGTCAGATTTCTCTTTCTGGCCTGCGAAGCTCCGGAAAACAATGGAAGCTTTCCGCTGGTACATCATGTTCCCGAAAACTATGGCGCAGGCGGAGCGGCTGATGGGCGGAATTGGCTGTATTATAAAATGTGGGGCAGCAGTGCTGCTTATAGGGGCGGTGTAGGCTGTCTTTTTTTCTTTTTTGCCAAAAGAATTTTACAGATGAAGAAATATTTTGGTACATTTTTTTCGAGACTTTTCTTTAAAGTGTTTGCCAGACTGGAGCGCAGGTATTATAATAGACTTTAAGACCCTGAATAGGGAAAGAAGATTTACAGTCGCTGTTTACTGGGAAAAAAGAACCAGCTGCCAGAAAAAAAAGGCAGGACGGCGGCGAGTTTGTTACTGTTCATTGGTAAGGTTCGCGAAGCGTGCTGCTGTGAACGAAGTGAACAGGAACATGAGTTTTTATGAGATAAGGAGAGATTGAATGAGTAAGATTGCCATTGTAACGGACAGTAACAGCGGCATTACACAGGAGGAAGGACGCAGACTTGGAGTGTCTGTTATTCCTATGCCTTTTTTTATTAATGAGAAAATGTACCTGGAGGGAATTACCCTGAGCCAGGATGAATTTTATCAGTGGCTGAAGTCGGATGCTTCTATTTCCACTTCCCAGCCAAGCCCGGGAGAGACTATGGGATTATGGGACAATCTTCTGAAAGAGTATGATGAGATTGTACAGATCCCGATGTCAAGTGGTCTCAGCGCTACCTGTGCTACTGCAATGGGACTTGCCCAGGAGTATGAGGGCAGAGTGCACGTGGTAGATAATCAGAGAATTTCCGTAACCCAGCGTCAATCTGTGGAGGACGCGATTGCTCTTCGGGATGCAGGTAAGAGCGGAGCTGAAATTAAGAAGATCCTGGAAGAAGAGAAATTTAATTCCAGTATTTATATTACCTTGGAAACCCTGAAATATCTGAAAAAGGGCGGCAGGATCACACCTGCTGCAGCTGCAATCGGTACCGTTTTGAATCTGAAGCCGGTGCTGCAGATCCAGGGTGAGAAGCTGGATGCTTTTGCCAAGGTAAGAGGCAAGAAGCAGGCCAGACGTACTATGCTGAAGGCTATGAAGGCAGATTTTGAGGGACGCTTTGCACCGTTTGTCCAGAATGGAGAAATGTGTCTTCAGGCTGCTTACACAGGTAATCCGGAAGAGGCAGAAGAGTGGAAGCAGGAGATGCAGGAAACCTTTCCTGGTATGGAAATCCATATGGATCCGCTGTCACTTAGTGTGGCATGCCATATTGGATATGGTTCTCTTGCAATCGCATGTTCTAAGAAAGTAACTGCATAGAAGCTAAGAAATGGCTATAGTTTTTAAACATTAGTTTTGGATGTCACCTATAGATAGTAATTGAAAAGAATTGATTTTTTTAGAAAAGATTCCGAAATAGAATATATATTTTCGGAACGAATTCAGAAGAAAACAGAAGTATTCTCTCTGAGAAGAAAATTTAGGAGGATTTATGAAAAAACTTACAGACTACATGGCAGAAGAGCTTTCTGCAGCATTTGAAAAAGCAGGATACGATTCATCCTACGGTAAAGTAGGCGTTTCCAACCGTCCTGACCTTTGCGAATACCAGTGCAATGGTGCCATGGCGGGAGCTAAGGCTTATAAGAAAGCACCATTTATGATCGCAGATGACGTAGTGGGCAATCTGGCAGATTCCAAAGTATTTTCCATGAAAGAAATGGTAAAGCCCGGATTTATCAACCTGAAAGTCAGCGAAGAGTTTCTTGCAGATTATCTGAAAGAGATGGAGAAGGATGAGAAGCTTGGTGCAGACACAGCCAAAGAGCCGAAGACCATCGTAATCGATTACGGCGGACCGAATGTTGCCAAACCTCTTCATGTAGGTCATCTCCGTTCTGCAATTATTGGTGAAAGTATTAAGAGAATCGGTCGTTTCGTAGGCCATAAGGTGATCGGTGATGTTCATCTTGGTGACTGGGGACTTCAGATGGGACTGATCATTACAGAGCTGAAGCACAGACAGCCGGAGCTTGTATATTTTGATGACAGCTATACAGGTGAATATCCTGCAGAGGCACCTTTTACTATCAGTGAGCTTGAGGAGATTTATCCATGTGCAAGCGGCAAATCCAAGGAGGATGAGGCATACCGTCAGGAAGCACTGGAGGCAACTCATCTTCTTCAGCAGGGTAAGCCGGGGTACATGGCTCTCTGGAACCACATTATGAGTGTTTCTGTTACAGACCTTAAGAGAAACTATGCGAATCTGAACGTATCCTTTGATCTGTGGAAAAAAGAGTCTGATGCGCAGCCTTACATTCCGGACATGGTAGAGATGATGAAGGAAAAAGGCTTTGCATATGAGGATCAGGGAGCGCTTGTTGTAGACGTTAAAGAGGAGACCGATACCAAGGAAATCCCGCCATGTATGCTTCTGAAATCAGATGGAGCATCTCTTTATACTACTACAGACCTTGCCACAATTGTAGAGCGTATGAAGCTGTTCCAGCCAGATGAGATCCTTTACGTTGTTGACAAACGTCAGGAGCTTCATTTTATCCAGGTCTTCCGCTGCGCAAGAAAGACCGGTCTTGTGAAAGAAGACACAAGGCTTTCCTTCCTTGGCTTCGGTACTATGAATGGAAAAGATGGCAAACCGTTCAAAACAAGAGAGGGCGGTGTTATGCGCCTTGAGAACCTGATTGCCGATATTGATGAGGAAATGTTCACAAAGATCGTAGAGAACAGAAGTGTCCGTGATAAAGATGCAAGAGATACTGCTAAGATTGTAGGTCTGGCAGCAATTAAATATGGCGATCTTTCCAATCAGGCTACCAAGGATTATATTTTTGATGTAGACCGCTTCACCTCTTTCGAGGGAAATACAGGTCCGTACATCCTTTATACAATCGTTCGTATCAAATCCATCCTGAACCGTTATGTGGAAGCAGGCGGAAACCTTGAAGCAGGTGAGATACTTCCGGCATCTAACGGCAGCGAGAAGAACCTGATGCTTCAGCTCAGTGGATTTGGAAGCATGATCGAGAGTGCATTTGAGGAAAAAGCTCCGCATAAAATCTGTGCATATATTTATGAGGTTTCCAATGCATTCAACAGCTTTTATCATGAGACCAAGATCCTCAGTGAAGAGAATCAGGCGCAGAAGGAATCCTATATCCGTCTTCTGCAGCTGACCAAGAGAGTGCTTGAGACAAGTATTGATCTTCTTGGATTCGAGGCACCGGATAAGATGTAATAAAAGAATAAGCAGATTATGAGGGCATGGTCTGTGGTATGGAGCTGTGGCACTTTCTGGAAAAACTGGAAGTGAGCAGCTCCCTTTTTCTTTACGCAAGCGACGTGACCAGGTTCATGCCTGCATGAGACGCTGACGGCTGCTGTGATAAGAGGTAAAGCTTACATAGTGTGTTTTGTCTCATTTTTGTATCGTTATGCTTTAAGGCAGAAAGGAAATGTCAGATGAAAGCGAAACATCATACAAATTTTCTGCCGGACAGGGTGTTTTCCTATTTTCAGAAAGAATGGAAAGTGCTTCTGGCAGTGACTATATCCGGTTTGATCTATAATATCGGCCTTCTGGCAGGTCCCTGGTTTGAGGGGAAAATGACCGGCTGCCTGGTGGATATCCTGAAAGGGGCTGACCAGTTTTCAGATATGCTGGTTCTGGTGCTGGGCTATGTGACCGCCATTGCAATTGTCCAGACTGCCAGATATATCAAGAGGTTTTATGTGCGGCGTTTTGCCAACAATGTAAATCGCAGAATGAAAGAAATCCTGTATGCTAGTCTGGTGCGGAAAAGTCGTGCAAGCCTTCGGGAAGAGGGGGAGGGAAGCATTATGACCAAGGCAATACTGGATGTGGATGACTGCGTAGAGGGAATGCGTAAATTCACTACGGAGATTTTTGATACAGGAGTTGCCCTGGCTGCTTATGCAGGAATGCTTTTGTGGTATGATTTCAGGCTTGCCTTGCTTTGCATGATTTTCCCGCCGGTTTCTTATATGACGGCGGAAAAAATGAAAAAAATGATCCAGATAACCGGAACTGCATACAAAGAGCAGTCTGGACATTTAAGTACAGCGACTCTGGATCGGGCGGAAAATGCTGTTACATACCGTGTTTTTGGATGTGAAGAGGATCGCCGCAAGGCATATGAAGAAAATCTTACCGCTTATGAAAAGTCAGCAGTAAAAGCGAATATCTGGAATTCCATCATGCCGCCTTTGTACCGGATCATTTCCATGACCGGGGTACTGTTTATCCTGTATTTTGGACAGAAAAATGTTCTGGGAACAGGCTGGAGCACATGGACGATTGCATCTTTTACTACTTTCCTGGCATGTTTTGTGAAGCTGTCCGTGAAGTCATCCAGTGCAGCGAAGCTGTTTAATGCAGTGCACAAGGCGCAGATTTCCTGGAAGCGTATTAAGCCGCTTTTGACAAAGCAGGAAGAAATTCCAAAGAGTGAGAAAAATGTGTCTGGAATTCTGGAAAATGGGAAAGTGGAAAAGATCGAAAATGTGTCTGCTAAACATGCAGAAGAAACATTGTCGCAGAAGGAACTATCTCAGCTAGAGATAGCCCAGTCAGAAATTCGTTACAGGAACGTAAAACAATTGCAGGTCCGTCATCTGAATTTTGCTTATCCGGATGGGAAACAGATTCTGAAGGATATTTCCTTCAAGGCTGAAAAAGGGCAGATGATCGGAATTACCGGACCAGTGGCCTGCGGAAAGTCTACTTTGGGAAAAGTATTTTTGTGCGAGTATCCATATGAAGGTCAGATTCTTGTGGATGGCAAAGAGCTTCAGAATATGCCCCAATCCTGGCAGACGAATATCATAGGCTATCTTGGTCATGATCCGGAGCTGTTTAACGACAGCGTGGAAAACAATGTGCTTATGGGTGAACAGAAAAAGACAGAGGATTTCCTGAAAATGGTTTGCATGGCAGAAGAAGTAAATGAGATGGATGATGGTTTACAGACTCTGGTAGGAAATGGTGGCGTACGTCTTTCGGGCGGACAGGGAAAACGTCTGGCTCTTGCAAGAACTCTTTGCCACAAAAAGCCAGTTCTGGTTCTGGATGATCCTTTTTCGGCTTTGGATAAGAGCACCGAGAGACAGATTTTTGCCAATTTGAAAGCACAGGCGAAAGAGAATATTGTGCTGCTGATTTCCCA
The DNA here is from genome assembly GCF_040908885.1 of Ruminococcus sp. RTP21358st1_G6_RTP21358_211008. Taxonomy (NCBI): domain Bacteria; kingdom Bacillati; phylum Bacillota; class Clostridia; order Eubacteriales; family Oscillospiraceae; genus Ruminococcus; species Ruminococcus sp. RTP21358st1_G6_RTP21358_211008. Next base: position 40,311 of record NZ_JBDGDM010000017.1, on the reverse strand, counting down.
CCGTCTGTATCTGTTTCCGCAGATGAATCAGATCATCTGGATGGAAGATGGAAAAACAGTGGTGGGTACGCATGAAGAATTACTTGTGAAGGTACCGGAGTATAAGAAATTATTTACTGAGGAAGGAGGTGCAGAGAGTGAAGACAGACAGAAATAAGAACAACGTGAAATCAGAAGAAAATATGATTTTGGAAAAGAGCAGAAGGTCAGATGCAAATGTTTTTCCGGTAGAAAACAAGGGAAAAGGGAAAATTGCAAAAGCGAAAAAAAGACAGGTAAAAGGTGTGATCTGGAAAACAGTTCTGCAGCAGAAATGGCTGTCTATGGGTATTGTCTTTGCTGTAGCAGGCGCAGTGGTAACGGCTCTTATCCCGCCGCTGATCCTGGCAAAAATCGTAGATACAGTCACAGCGGGAAAAGCCGTGACATTCTGGGTGATTTTCCTTTATTTTGCAATGCTTGCACTTACCGGATTCATGGAATCTGCCAGGGAAGGTCTGCTTACCGTATTTGGGCAGAAAATCACACATGCACTTAGAAGCAGCCTTATGGAAAAATTCATATGCCTTACTTCTGACAAACTGACAGGGCTGGAACCTGGAACTCTGGCTTCACGCTTTGTTGGTGATGTAGATACTGTGGAAAATCTTTTTACCTCAGGGATCATCAGTATGTTTGCTGACGCCTGCAAGATTATCAGTATTCTGGTGGTGATCTGGTTTGAAAATAAGGGTCTCGCTGTGGTGCTTCTTGTAATACTGCCATTTCTTTTCTGGTTTACCAGACATGTGCAGAAAAACATGCTGGCAGCCCAGATCGAAAACCGTAAGGCTGTGGGAAGAGCCTCTGGACATGTGCCGGAAACCCTTCATAATATCCGTACCATCCATTGCCTTGGCAGGGAAAAATATATGGAAGAGCGTTACGACACTTACATCGGTGAAAGTTACCAGGCAATGGAGAGAACCAATTTTTATGATGCAGTATATTCACCGGTGATCTTGATTTTAAATGCAGTCGTGGTTGCAGCTGTGATGCTGCTTTCAGCATCTGGAAATAAGATGGTGCTCACGTTTTTTGGAATGTCTGCGGGAACTGCAGTGGCTGTGATCAACTATATTTCACAGATTTTTTCGCCGGTGGAAAGTCTTGGAATGGAGATTCAGACCATCCAGTCCGCGGTAGCTGGAATCCATAGGATTAATGAATTCTTTGGGCTGGAGGAGAAAGAAAATGGCGCACAGGAGAATGGAGATACCGAGAAAACCTGGAATAATCCGGCAACAAAAATAGAAGAAAACAGAAATGAAAAGATTAGCCGAAAGGAAGCGATGGCTGATATGGAAGAAAGGCACAGACTGGGAGCTTCTGGCAGTAATAGTTTTCCGTTTGTAGAATTCCGGAATGTAACCTTCGGCTATGATGAGCATGTGGTGCTGGAACATCTGAATTTCAAGGTGATGGATACCGATCAGGTGACTCTACTCGGACGAACTGGTGCAGGAAAGAGTACGATATTGAAGCTGCTTCTTGGACTTTATGAGCCGGATCAGGGACAGGTACTGCTCCACGGCATTCCGGCAACGGCTGTGAGGGCTGGAGAACGACGGAAACTCTTTGGATACGTAGAGCAGACTTTTCACATGGTGCCGGGAACCGTACGCGACCAGATTACATTATATGATGACCGGATCTCTGAGCGTCAGGTAAAGGCTGTTGCAGAGCTTACAGGTTTAAAAGAGGCGATTGAGAGTCTGGAAAATGGTTACGATACTTATTGCACCCCGGAGATTTTTTCCCAGGGACAGTGGCAGCTGCTATCCATCGCCAGGGCAGCAGTGGCAGAGCCCAAACTGCTTCTTCTGGATGAGATCACTGCAAACCTGGATGCGGAGACAGAGAAAGCTGTTCTGGCTGCATTGAAACGTGTGGCAAAGGATCGTACCGTTATTTCCATTTCACACAGAACGTCCGCAGAACTGGGAAAGACGATTCAGATTTAATTTGAGATTGTGAAAAGCACTTATAAAATTTTTATAAAGTGCTTTTCACAGTGGACTTTAAATGTTATAATTCTAATTACATTCTTAAATGTCTGATTCGAAGCTTTTTCAATCGCGCTTCGGAATAGCGGACATTTCATAATCACTAATTTTTTATCTTATTTATATTTATCATTTGCCGGAGATCGCCGACAGTATTCACTTAATTTATGCAGACAACGAGCTAGAGCCTGTTTGAAAAATCATTCCCGCAATCTGCACGCCCCACTTTGCGGGAGATTTCACCTGAATTCAGTTGCCGTAGCCCACTACGGCGCCCTCATCCGGGCGAAATCTCCCACAAATTGTGACGCACATCTTGCAGAAAGCCTTTTTCAAACACGCTCTAAAGCCTGTGCTTGCGTCAGACCTTGAAGCGTGTTTTGTCTCATTTTTGTTATTGAAAATAGTTACATGTTTTTATGAAAAAGAGGTGATTATCATCAATCTTACAGGTATGATCTTGAAAATGCGTTACTGTATCCTGGAGCAGGTAGGCGCAGGTGGGGAGGGGCATTTGTACCTTGCCAGGGATATGGAGCTTGGAAATTACTGGGCAGTAAAAGAACTTCCCCTTGAGAAAAAGCGTGAAGCCAGACTGCTGCGGCTTCTGGAACATCCATCCATTCCACGGATGGTAGATTATGTGGAAAATGGAGATCACTGTTATCTGATCATGGAATATATTCGTGGAAAGTCCCTTGGACAGATGTTAAAGGAGGGACATGTTTTTGCAGTGGATGAGCTTCTTTCCTACGGAGACACTGTGCTTGCAGTTCTGGAATATCTTCATGGGCAAAAACCGCCGGTATATTATGGGGACTTGAAACCGGATAATCTTATGCTTTCAGATTCGGGCAAATTGTATCTGGTGGATTTTGGGAGCGCGGTGTTTGGATTTGGAGAAAATCAGCGGATCTGTATGGGAACAGAAGGCTTTGCCGCTCCAGAACAATATGAGGGAAAAGTAAACAGCTCCAGTGATCTTTATGCTTTGGGAAAAACATTACAGGCGCTGGCAGGAAAAAACTGGTTATCCGTTTTGTGGAAAGCTCCGGGATTTGCTTTGTTTCTCTATAAATGTACCCGGCCTCAGGGGAAAAGACGATTTGAAAATGCGGCACAGGCAAGAAAAATGCTTTCTGGTATAGGAAAAAGAAAAGGGCTTGCCAGAAAAAATGCAGCGGTGGTGATTGGAACTACGGGGATTTTGCTGGCTGCAGGTGTATTTCTTGCAGGATCAGAGCAGCAGGCAGCTTTCGAAAGTGCATTGGCAGAAGTAACGAAAGGATATTACGAGATAGAGGAAAATGAGTCTTCTTCGTTGTCAAAGAAATTTGCAGCAGAAGCGGATAAAAAAAGTACAGACAAAGAAGCAGATAAATTTCTTCTTAAAAAATGCGAGCATGCAGAAAGTGCTTTGCAAAAACTGCAAAAAGAATATACGAAAGATGAAGAGCAGAGAAAATTGCTTTTATTATTGGCGGTAAATGCGGAACTTCAGAAAGAGTGGGAACGGGCAGCCGTGTATTATGAGCAGCTGCTGTTGTATGCGCCGGAATTTGCAGAAGGGTATGGGAAATATGGACTGTTCCTTTTGCGAAGAGGTCAGAAGAATTCCAGCAGGAGACTTTATGTTTTATACAGAAGCAGTAAGGCAGATGGGACGGATTGTAAGAGCGTTGAAATCTGGGAAAAACAGATGGAAAGTGAAACAGGTGAGGGAAAATGAAAAGATGGAGAAGCATAAGGAGAAAAATTGCGAAAAATTCAAATCGAAAAGGTATATATTCACACAGCATCTGGAATAACTTTCGGAAACCTGGAATTTATCTGATGGTGACAGTGATTTTACTTATTACCAAAGTTGGTATACTTTACACTTATGGTGGAGAATTTGGAGGATTTGATATCGATATTGGTGCTGATGAAGGTATATTTGATAATTGGGAGGAGGCTGAAGGAAATCAGGAAACTACGGAGCCAGAGCAGAAAGAAAATGGGGGCAGTAATGGTAATGAAAGTAATAACAACAGCAATAATGACAGCGCGAATAGCGGTAATAGCAGTAATGACATAGAAAATGACGGTAATAATAACAGTCACAATAGCGGCGGCAGTAACGATAACAACAGCGGGAATAATAACAGTAACAACAATAATAACAGTAACAACAATAATAACAATAATAACAATAACAGTAATAGCAACGCGGGAGCTGGCTTGTCGAAAACTGAGAACGGTGACAACACAGGTGATAAAGAGGGCTGGGAAAAACCTCAAGCTGCGGGTTCTGAGAGAAGACCAAAAGAAAACAAGAAAGAAAACAGTGTCACGGCAGCCTCATCGGCAAACAAAAACGCAGAGAATGAGAAAACGAATATAAATGCAGACAACAGTGCCAATGGAACTGAGTCTAAAAGCAATACTACAAAAAACACTCCCCGTGTAAAGAAGGATAGCTCAAAAAGCAAAGAAGAAAAGTCAGAAGATACCGCAGCAGATGAAAATATAAGTGAAAGCAGGATTACTGCCAGAGAAACAAAGAATACTGATCGGAAAAAAGCAGATAGGTCCAAAGCAAAAATTACGGAAAGTCCTAAAAAAGAAAATACCAGTGAGCATTTGAAGCTCACAGGAGCCGGCACGGTTTTTACAGCAGTAGGAATGACAAAGATATCTCATGGACTTGGATTCTATAACAAAAATGATGAAAATAGAGAAAAAAATGAAAACACAAATAAAAACAATAACATAAATGATAATAAAAATAGCACAATACGTTTTGTACACGAAGAAACAGTCCCTGTAAATGAATATCCTGAAATACAAGTTATAAGAACTACCGGTGAGCAGGATGTTACAATTCTGTCTTTGAACTTAAATGGTGATGAGATTTTCTGGCACCAGGAGGGGGATACCCTTATATTTGACCAGCCGATTACAGCGAAGGAAAATACTGTGAAAGTGATTGCTGTAATAGATGGGAGAAGAATTGTGCATATGCCTATATGGGAGTTTTGAAAGTGTGCATCAACTGTTACTGGTCACGGAGTGGTTACTGTTCATTGGTAACGTTCCGCGAGGCGTTTTTTGTGAACAAAGTTCACAGAAAACCCGAGAATTGCGGCGCGAAATCATGCGAATGCATGATTTCTGTGCATCGCGAAGCGCGTTACTGTGAACGGAGTGAACAGTAACACGGAGTGAATGGTAACCCTCAACTAAGATTTTGCCATCTGGACGTTATAAAGAAATGATGTTATAATTAACACCCATATAGCGAAAGACTTGAAAAATCAACGACAAAAATTACATGACGGTACAGGAGGCAAAACACAGATGTACAAAGCTATTTTATTTGATCTGGACGGAACTCTCACCGATTCCGGGGAGGGAATCACCAAATCCGTACAATATGCTCTGGAGAAGGTAGGAAAACCAGAACCAGATCTTCAGAAGCTGCGCATTTTTGTGGGACCGCCCCTTTTGGAGCAGTTTCAGGAATATGCGGGAATTGACGAAGAAACAGCAAGAAAGGCAGTTGAGATTTACAGAGAACGATACGCACCAGTGGGGATTTATGAGAATGAACTGTATCCTGGCATTCCGGAAATGTTATCCGGACTGAAACAAAGAGGATACAAGCTTGCCATTGCGTCTTCCAAACCAGAGAATTTCGTGAAGATCGTTGCGGAATATTTCCATATTGATTCTTATTTTGACGAGATGGTTGGAAGTGAGCCTGAGGGTAGACGAACCAATAAGACAGAGGTGATCGAGGAAACTCTGAAGCGGCTGGGATTTTCTGAACACCGTGACCAGGTGATCATGGTGGGGGATAAAGAGCATGATGTATTTGGGGCAAGACGCGCCGGATTGGAATGCATTGCAGTTTCCTATGGGTACGGAACCGAAGAAGAACTGAAAAATGCCCATCCTTTTAAAATTGTGAATTCGGCAGAGGAAATACTGGATTTTTTCGCCTGAGCCCCAGAAGAAAACAGAAAATGCCGGTTTTGGCATGGAAGTGTCTGTATCCGGTGGGAATCCATTTTGTGCTTTCCCAGCTTGTCTCCTATCTGGGACTGTATTTTCTGGTGCAGCGGACTGGCGCAGATATGAGTGCATATTACCAGCATGTGCTTATGCTGACTGGTCTGACAGGGATTTTGGCTGCAGTTCCCTGCATATTGTTGTATCGGGGCGATTTTTCAAGAAGAAAAGAAACCGGGATATTATATCCTGCAGCTGATCGTCACCTTCCTGTTCCTGAAATTCTGGGGTTTCTTATAATTGGCGCATTTCTTGGTCAATATGGAAACATTCTGGTAGGGCTTTTTCAGCAATATTTGAATCCGGAAGCTTATCAGGAAACTCAGTCCTTGATTTCCGAGGGGAAAAGTATCTGGAGTCTGATTTTCTGGATGGGGATTGCAGCACCTTTTGCAGAAGAGGTTATTTTCCGCTGGCTGGTATTTCTTCGTATGAGAGATAATATGCGCGTGATCACAGCTGCACTGTTTTCAGGACTGACATTTGGAATTTACCATATGAATCTGCTCCAGGGAGTGTATGCAACTATTATGGGATTGCTTTTCGCATTGATCCTGGAATGGAGAGGAAATCTGTTTGCCAGTGTATTTCTTCATATGGGGGCAAATATCTGGAGCCTGCTGGTCAGTGATGTGATGCTGTACATGCTGGATCATACAGGAGCCACATCCGTAATTGCACTGAATCTGTTTCTTGTTTTTGCAGGAACTTATGGTATCTGGAGATGCTATAAGAATTATCAGAAACGAGGATGTACGAGGCTGATATAAAGCATAATCAGAAATATATTAAGAAAAATAGAAGACCTTCTTACAAAATCCTGGAAAAACAGGGGAGATTGTGAGAAGGTTTTTTGTTGGCGCATTCCACTTTATAAACATTTAAGAATTTCCCGTCTTGAATTTAAAGTACACATATGCTATCTTAAGTGTATTAAATGTATTAATACACTTAGAAAGGAGGAAGCATGTCTATGATCGTTTTGGATTATCAGGACAGAAGGCCACTGTACGAGCAGGTGGAGGAGAAATTTCGGAATCTGATCCTGATGGGAGTACTGGAGCCAGGCTCCAGAATGCCCTCTGTGCGGCAGCTGGCCATGGAATTATCGATCAACCCAAACACCATCCAGCGTGCTTACATGCAGCTGGAACAGGAGGGACTGATCTACCCGGTTAAAGGAACAGGAAACTTTATCGCAGACAGTGAAGAAGTGCGTAAACTTAGCAAAGCTTCCTATATAAAAGAACTGAAAACCCTGATCCGGAAGGGAAAGGCTATGGGAATGGAAGCGGAAGAGCTGATCTACATTATTAGGGAGTGTTACAAGGAGGAGAAGCCATGATAGAAGTCAAAGAATGCAGTAAGGCGTTTGGCACTGTCAAAGCGGTCAATAAAGCAACTCTGGATGTTGGGGTGCGGGAAGTGTTTGGTCTTGTGGGCAGTAACGGCGCCGGGAAAAGCACCCTGCTTCGGATGATGGCTGGAATTATAAAGCCAGATGAAGGGGAAATCCAGATTGACGGTATGCCAGTGTATGAAAATGAAGAAGCAAAGAAACTGTTTTTTTATATCTCAGATGATAGTTATTTTCCGACAAATTATACAGCAATGGATCTGGTGCGCTTTTACCGAAATTTTTATCCTCAGTTTCGAACCAGGCTTTTTCATGAACTGATGGAACAATTTCATCTGGAAGAAAATCGCAGAATTGCAACTTTTTCCAAAGGTATGAAAAAACAGGTTCTGGTAATCATCGGTGTGTGCGCGGCAACGAAATATCTGTTTTGCGATGAGACCTTTGATGGACTTGATCCGGTAATGCGTCAGGCAGTAAAGAGCCTGTTTGCAGCGGAGATCATGAACCGGGAATTTACGCCTGTGATCGCGTCTCACAATCTGCGCGAACTGGAAGATATTTGCGATCATGTCGGACTTTTGCATAAAGGGGGGATTCTTCTTTCCAAAGATCTGGAAGACATGAAATTTCACATTCACAAGATCCAGTGTGTGCTTAGTGGAAGACAGCAGGAAAAAGAACTGGAAAAGGAACTTCAGGTTTTGAAGGTGCAGCATCAGGGTTCTCTTCTTATGATAACGGCCCGGGGAACCAGAAGTGAGATCATGGAGAAAATCCAGGCGAAAAATCCTCTTTTCATGGAGGTGCTTCCTCTGACCCTGGAGGAAATTTTTATCAGCGAGACGGAGGTGGCAGGCTATGAAATCAAAAATTTATTCTAGCAGATATATGAAGGTAACATCAAAAGGGCTGGTGTGGATACCGGCTTTTGTGACCATTGGATTTCTTCTGGCCTTTCCGGTGGCAGAGCTGATCATGCTGGGAAACTGGTTCGGAATGGAATACACGGCCAGAGAAATAAATGCCCTTTATGTAAATCTGTGGCAGAATGGATTCATGATTACCGGACTTGCGGTTGCAGCGCTTGCGGCACTGTTTAATGGGATCAGCCAGTTCTGGTACCTGTATTCACTGCGGAAAATTGACTTCTACCACAGTCTTCCTGTGAAACGAAACAGGATGTTCTGGTACAAGACTTTGCAGTCACTTTTATATTTTTTGGTGCCGTATCTGGTGATGGAATTTTTTGCCATCTGTATCGGGGCGATGAGAGGATTTTTCAGTCTTCATCTTATGAAACTGGCGTTCCTTATGATGGTATTTCATCTGATGTTGTATTTACTGATGTATTTTTCTGTTGTGCTGGTGATCTGCATTACAGGGCATCTGCTTATGGGAGCGCTGCTTCTGGTGGCTGCTGTAGCTTATGGACCAGTGCTTTCTGTGCTGTTGGATTTATATGAAATGGCATTTTATTATACACGCAGTGAGAGTTCTTATGGTTTCGTAAAATGGCTGAAAGAGATGGCTTCACCATTTACCATTTCTTATACCTTCGTGAAAAAATATGCAGAGGGAAATTACGGCGGAATACTGATTGCAGTGATTCTGGTAACTGCGGCATTGGGAGGTCTTGGATATTACGCCTTTGTACATAGAAGATCAGAGAGAACAGGGATGGCTTTTGTTTTTCCATGGATCGGTACTGTAGTAAAATTTCTGATCGTGGTACCTGGAGGCCTTGGAATTGGATTTATTTTCTATATGCTGTCAAGTGACAGTTCCAGAACGATCTGGTGGATTTTTGGATTGATTCTTGGAACCCTTCTTGCTGGCGGTATTATGGAAATTATTTATTACAGGGATTTCCGGAGATTCTTTTCCCATAAGATCCAGCTTGTGATAAATGGGGCATGTGTAGCACTTGTGGCGTGTGTGTTCTTTTTTGACCTGACAGGATATGACGAATATGTTCCTTCCTATGACAAGATTGAAAATATCGCAATCGGATCTGTGGATACCGAAAAGGAAACTACTTATAATGTGAAAGTAAATGAAGATGGTACTGTTGCCATGCTGGATTCCGGATATTATTTGAATGGGGATTCGACGGGAAATGATCTGGGAATTGACCAGAATCTTTTTGACAGTATAAAAGAAATTGCAAAAGAGAGCAAGGAGACATGTAAAGAAATTATAGGAAACAGCACAGCATTGTGGTTCAGCAATCTGTGGGATCCTTCTAGAAATACATTAGGACTTAAGGTACGGTATGACCTGAAATCAGGAAGTGCCATCTATCGTTACTATATGGTAAGCCTGGATGACATAAAGAATTTGTGGAAAGAGGGCATGGCTGAGGGACCCCTGAAGGCTGAGCGTTATTCCATTCTGAATCTGGATGACAAATATGTGGATGAGGTAAGATGTGATTTTATAACCGGACAGTCAATTTTCCTTTTCCAGGATAATAAGGCGAAGAAACAGCTGCTGGTGGATGCTTTCCGGCAGGATGTGGAGGAGGCTGATCCAGAGGTGCTGACAGGGGAACCTTGCGCAAGCCTGACCATTGGCTATTCTGATGTACCATCTGTGGAAGGTACGGACGACATGGTAGTGGGCAAAACAGGAGATTATTCTTTTTCTCCATGCTTCTATGTATTCCCACAGTTCAAAAGGACAGTTGAAATTTTGAAGGAAACAGGGTATCCTATTTCTATGGATGATGTGAACTTAAGTTCTGTGGAAGTTCAATATTATATGAATGAGAATCAGAATGAAGTTTCTTCCCCGATTATTTACAATAAGCCGGAGCAGCTGAGTGAGCTGAAAAAAGCCTTGAGATGTTATCAGATGGTACCGTTCTGGGAAAAACAGGAACTGGACGGCTGGGCCAGCCTGAAGGTTGTGATCGACGGCATGGAAACAGAGGTGGCCTGGTCTATCATGGCGAAGGATGTTCCGGAATTTATGAAGGAAGATTCTCAGCGGGCATTGTCCTTTGAGGTTTTGGACGAGGAATAAAGTAGAAGGTAAGGTAGTATAAATGGGAAAAGCAGTGAGACTGGATAAATTTCTGGCAGATTCCGGAGCTGGCACGAGGACAGAAGTGAAGAAGCTGATCCAGAAGGGAATGGTTCAGGTAAATGGTGAGACGGCGAAAAAGCCAGAGCTGAAGGTAGACCCGGAGAGGGACGTGGTGGAATTTGGCGGAGAGCGCCTGGGCGCTCGGGCAGAATTTGTGTATTATCTTTTGCACAAGCCTGCCGGGTATGTAAGCGCCACGGAGGACATCAGGGAAAAGACGGTTCTGGAACTGGTGCCAAAGGATGGCAGGCGGAATCTTTTTCCTGTAGGACGTCTGGATAAGGATACAGAAGGCTTGCTTCTTATTACAGATGACGGCCAGCTGGCCCACCAGCTGCTTTCTCCGAAGAAACATGTGGATAAAACTTATTTCGCTGTGACGGAAGGCAAAGTAGTGCCGGAGGATATAGAGAAGATCCGGGTAGGTGTGGATATTGGAGATCAGGAGCTGACATTGCCGGGAAAGCTGGAGATTCTTAAGAGTTGGGAAGAAAACCCAGAGCAGGGAGTTGCCAGTGGTAAAGATTGCGAAGGAAAAAATGTTAAAGGTGACTCTGAAACAATGACGGCCAAAGCAAATAATGAGGAATATAAAGCAGACGTGGAAAAGAGTTCCTGGCGCTCGGAAATCCTTCTGACTATTCAGGAAGGACGTTTTCATCAGGTGAAGAGAATGATGGAAGCGGTTGGAAAGAAAGTAATCTACTTGAAACGGATTTCTATGGGCTCGCTGACTTTGCCAGATGATCTGCCAAAAGGCCAGGCACGAGAGCTGACACCTGGTGAACTGGCGGCGCTCAGACTGGGGAAATAGCTTATCTGAAATGCTTTTGCAGAAATGAAAGAACCCTGTTGGGAGAACGGGGGAATGAATTTGTTAAAACGTTGAAAAGCCTAAAAATAGCGGAAAAATTTGCAAAAACCCTCTTTACACGGAGGGTTTTGTCATGTTATAATGCAAAAGTTGTAAACCATCAAACACGCATGGAGATTCCCAGGATGGTGCCCTGCGGTGTGAGGCTGGGTCCGAGAGGAAAAGGATCCATGCGGAAGAATTTAACCAAAAGGAGAAAAAGACATGAGCGTTATTTCAATGAAACAGCTTTTAGAGGCAGGTGTTCATTTCGGACATCAGACAAGAAGATGGAACCCTAAAATGGCTCCATACATCTACACAGAGAGAAATGGTATCTACATTATCGACTTACAGCAGTCTGTAGGAATGGTTGACGATGCTTATAATGCAATCGCTGATATCGTAGCTAACGGCGGAAATATCCTTTTCGTTGGTACTAAGAAACAGGCTCAGGACGCTATCAAGACAGAGGCTGAGCGTTGCGGACAGTTCTATGTAAATGAGAGATGGTTAGGCGGTATGCTTACCAACTTCAAGACTATCCAGAGCCGTATTGCGAAACTGAAAGAAATCGAGACCATGGAGTCTGATGGAACATTCGATGTTCTGCCTAAGAAAGAAGTTATCGCTTTAAGAAAAGAATTAGATAAACTTCAGAAGAACCTTGGCGGTATCAAAGAAATGAAGAGACTTCCAGATGCTATCTTCGTAGTAGATCCTAAGAAGGAAAAGATCTGCATTCAGGAAGCTCATACACTGGGAATTCCGCTTATCGGAATCTGCGATACTAACTGTGACCCAGAAGAACTGGATTACGTAATCCCGGGTAACGATGACGCTATCCGTGCTGTAAAACTGATCGTTTCCAAGATGGCTGACGCAGTTATCGAAGCAAACCAGGGACAGACAGACGCTGAGGGAGAAATCCAGGCTGAGTCTGAAGAGTTCGCTACAGAGGAATAATTTGTAAAAATTCTGGACGTCAGTTGTGAATGAGCTATGCCTGCATAGGCATATCCACAGCTGACGGACAGGTCCTTACAACACACTATCAATCAGGAGGAAATGAAAATGGCTATTACAGCAGCACAGGTAAAAGAGTTAAGAGAGATGACCGGCGCTGGTATGATGGACTGTAAGAAAGCTCTTACAGCTACAGAAGGCGATATGGATAAAGCAGTAGAGTTCCTTCGCGAGAAAGGTCTTGCTACCGCTCAGAAGAAAGCAAACCGTGTTGCGGCAGAGGGTCTTTGCAAGACACTTGTTGCTGACGATGCTAAGAACGCAGTTGTTGTTGAGGTTAACTCCGAGACAGACTTCGTTGCTAAGAACGAGAAATTCCAGCAGTATGTTGCAGATGTTGCAGCTCAGGCTCTGACAACTACAGCAGCTGATATTGATGCTTTCCTTGCAGAGGCATGGGCACTTGATACCACTAAGACTGTAAAAGAAGCTCTTGCAGCTCAGATTGCAGTTATCGGTGAGAACATGAATATCCGTAGATTCGCTCAGATGAAAGAGGAGAACGGTTTTGTTGCTTCCTACACACATATGGGGGGAAAGATCGGTGTTCTTGTTGACGTTGAGACAGATGTTGTAAACGACGCTGTTAAAGAGATGGCTAAGAACGTTGCAATGCAGGTTGCAGCTCTGAAACCTCTTTACACAAGCGACAGCGAAGTAAGCGCTGAGTATATCGAGCATGAGAAAGAAATCCTTATGGCTCAGATCCAGAACGATCCTAAGGAATCCCAGAAACCGGAAAAGGTTATTCAGGGAATGATCACAGGACGTATCAAGAAAGAGCTTAAAGAGATCTGCCTTCTTGACCAGATTTACGTAAAAGCAGAAGACGGAAAACAGTCCGTTGGAAACTACGTAGCACAGGTTGCTAAAGAAAACGGCGCTAAGATCACAATCAAAGGCTTCGTTCGTTACGAGACCGGAGACGGAATTGAGAAGAAAGAAGAAAACTTTGCTGAGGAAGTTGCAAAACAGATGGGTAAGTAATCCATTAGCTTAAGTTTTCATTATATTATTTTAATAAGTCTAAATTTAAGTATTTAAAGGCCCTGAAAGCCTTATAAACACTACGTTTCACAGTGATTATAAGGTTTTCGGGGCTTTTTTCTATATTTTTCTAAAAAAGTCCTAAATACCGCCAAGCATCGCTGGAAATCACCAAGAATCTTCTAAAATTGAGTATTGAGTAAGGAAAAACTGAGTAAAAGCAAAGGCTTGCAATCTTCAGCGAAGTTACTCAAATTATCAGCGGTTTCATCAGATCACCATAATTTTCAAAAAACAAATTATAAACTTAAAAACCAATTTTATAAGGAGGAGATCAGTATGGCAAGTACAGCGATAGGCGCAGCTGGCGAGGATGCTCGCACAATAACTTTTATGAACAAAGAACATAAGGAGTTCTATTTGGAATATCTGCCAAAATGCAGATGGAAAGATGTATATCACAAAGCATTGGTATATTGTCTTGGAATCGACAGAGATACACGAAAACACGTTAACAGAATTTATGATTTTAAAAATGGCAGTGTGAAGCCAGAATGTCTGCAGGAAGGATGGCAGACAAGTGGTAGTGTCAGAGTTGTACGCATGGCATTTAATCTCTACTGCAACGGTACACCCAGTGTCTATGACTATGAAGATGCGGAAAAGCAGTTATCGGAGTGCAGCTGTTATACAGTAGAAGATCTGTTTTGCTGTGGGTATGCAAAATTCTTTTGGGAGGCAATAAAGATACGTTATCCGGAGTATTGCTCCTAAAAATGATTGGAGGTCAAAAATGCTGAAAATCAGATTACAGGGAACAACAAATGAACTGAAATGGTTTCGAAAAATATTGGAAAAGAATAGTAACTTTGAAATTTTAAGTATATCAGAGCCTTATGCAAATAAGGGAACAAACAAATATTTTCGTGTGTATGTAGACGTCGAAAGAATCAGACATTAGGAGGAAAAGTTATGTGCAGAGTAATCGCAATCGCAAATCAGAAAGGTGGAGTGGCAAAGACCACTACCACTATCAATCTTGGAGTAGGACTGGCCAAGGAAGGAAAGAAAGTTGTACTGGTTGACGCAGATCCACAGGGGCATTTGACAATGGGGCTTGGATTTCCAAAGAATTTGAGAGTGACACTGAAAACAATGATGGAAAATATTATCATGGGATTAGAGTTTGATCCCAAGGAGGCCGTTTTACATCATGCGGAAGGAATAGATGTGATTCCATCTAACAAACTACTTTCGGGAATGGATATGTCATTGTTCACAGTAGAGGACAGAGAAAAAGTTTTAAAGGAGTATTTGGAACTTCTGGAACAGGAGTATGACTATATTTTAATTGACTGTATGCCCTCATTGGGAATGTTGACAATCAATGCCCTTACTGCAGCTGACAGTGTATTGATTCCGGTACAGCCACAATATTATGCGGCAGATGGACTTATGGAATTGCTGAAAGTTGTGAAAGGAATTCATCAGAGATTCAATCCAGCTTTACAGATTGAGGGAATTTTGTTTACTATGGACAGTTGTCATTATAACAACTCAAAGAGAAACAAGCAGGCAGTGCGAGATGCTTATGGAGCAGAGATTAAAATTTTCAATCAAACGATTCCAAGAACAGAAGCTCTTGCCGAAACTGCATCAGAAGGTGTCAGTATTTTTTCTTACGATGCAAAAGGAAAAGGTGCGTACAGTTATCAGGCACTTGTCCAGGAGGTGCTGAATCATGCGTAAACCTAAGAAAGAAATTCAGCTTACTTCTTATGATGAATTGCTTGGAATCAATGAAGCAGAACAAAATAGCTTCAATCAGGTTTTTGAAGTGCCGCTAAACGAGTTATATCCGTTTAAAAATCATCCATTTCATGTAAATGATGATGAAAAAATGGCTGAAACAGTAGAAAGTATCAAGAATTATGGCATCTTAAATCCTGCATTGGTACGTCCTCGCGCAGAGGGAGGATATGAACTGATTGCTGGTCACAGGAGAAAACGTGGTTGCGAACTGGCTGGAAAAAGTAAAATGCCAGTACTCATACGAAACTATACCGATGATGAAGCCGTAATCGTTATGGTGGATTCTAATATACAGAGAGAAAATTTGCTTCCAAGCGAAAAGGCATATGCTTATAAGATGAAGATGGATGCAGTAAAACATCAAGGCATAAAAGACGAAAACGCAGTTTCTGTTGACAGTGCAGATCTGGTTGGACAGGCTGCAGGTGACAGTGGAAGAACCGTTCAGCGTTACATACGCTTGACCTGTCTTATTCCGGAATTGCTGAAATTGTTGGATGAAGGAAAGATTAATTTTACAGTAGGTGTTTCATTAACCTATTTATCAGAAACGGAGCAGATTTGGGTGAAAGACTGCATAGTGTCTGGGGCAAGCTCTGTTACAGGTTCAATGGCAACAAAACTGAAGCAATACAGCGGTGAAGGTAAACTGACAGAATTAGCGGTACAGCTTATTCTGAATGAAAAGAAAACAGAGACAGGAAAAGTTACTTTAACTGAAAAGAAAATACGAAAGTATTTCCCAAAGGAATATAACAGAGAACAGATTGAACAGGTTATCTATGAACTGCTTGATAACTGGAAGAAAAGCCAATAACGAGGGAAGGAGGGAAAGCAAAATGGCAAAATCCGAAAGCACAAAAATAGAGTTTGGTTATTTTCACGATTATGAATCGGAACAGTTTGCTTTTTACCGTATTCCCAAAGTATTATTCACAGATGAATATTTCCGTAATCTGTCCAGCGATGCAAAGGTTCTTTATGGGCTGATGCTGGACAGAATGGCTTTGTCTATCAGAAATAATTGGGTGGACAATGAGGGGAAAGTTTATATCATATTTACATTGGAACAAGTGATGGAATATATGAACTGCGGAAAAGACAAAGGTGTGAAAATTCTTGCAGAATTAGATACTGATAAAGGAATTGGTTTGATTGAAAGAGTAAAGAGAGGATTGGGAAAACCAACAATTATTTATGTAAAGAGCTTTGTATATAGAAAAGAAAAAGTATTAGATTCGGCAGAGAATGATAACAGAAGTCAAGAAGTCGGAAAAGCCGAAGTCAAGAGTTCGGAAAAACCGAAGTCTGGAGTTCTGGAAAGTCGAAGTCAAGAGTTCGGAAAAACCGAAGTCTGGAAGTCGGAAAAATCGAAGTCAAGAGTTCGGAAAAACCGAAGTACAGAAGTCGGAAAAACCGACCCTAATAATACTAATTATAATTATACTGATATTAGTAATACTGACAGAAGTAATACTGATCTTATCAATCTTTCAGATTCTTCCGAACAGCAGTCAATGGATTTGATGGAAGAGATGGGGTTATTCCAGATGAATACTGCACTTGTAAAAAGAAATATTGAATATGACTGTCTTGTACAACGATGCAGACTAGGGGAACAGCAACAGTTGGATGAAATTGTGGCACTAATTGTGGAAACAATCAGCATAGAACGGGAGAATATTACGATCAGTGGAGTGAAATACCCATATCAGTTCGTAAAAAGCAGATTATTGTTGCTGGAAGAAAGCCACATAGAGTATGTACTTGACTGTCTGCATGAGAATACCAGGGAAGTAAAGAACATAAAAGCGTATTTGCTTACCTGTCTTATGAATTCAATAACGACAATAGGCAATTATTACCAGGCAAAAGTAAATCATGATATGTACGGAGGTGGCATATGAGAGGAAAAGAAATTATAACAAAATTGATAATTCCTGGTGCAATAGCTATGATTATCTGCTTAATTGTTCACCCTATGTGCATGAATGGTGAAATATTAGACTGGAGAAAATTATTGCTTTTTGTGGGAATACCTTTCGGAATCCAGAAAATGTTTTTGTTGGTCGTTCCAAGAAATGTGGGGACAGGGGAAATGCTTGGTTTGGTGGTACTTAAACTGATGGTAGGAAGTTTGATTGGAATAGGGGTTCTTGCCTGGAGATTATTAGCTGTAGCAGGCATTTTGCTAAAAAACGGCATTTCTGGAATTATATGGATCATAAAAAGACTGAAAGAAATGGTGATCAAAAATGAGCGAAAAGCAACTGGAAAAATTGTATTATAGCATTTATCCAATGAATCAATGTGAGACACAAAGTAAAAGTTATGAAGAGACAAAGGAACTGTGTGAAACATTAGAAAAGGAAATGATAAGTCTAATGAGTCCGGATCTGCAGGCAATGTTTGAGGATTACAAGGAATATACTTTAAATCTTAAACAAACAGAACAGAGAGACGCTTACATAGATGGATTAGCGTTTGGGATTCGCACAATTTCGGAAGCCTTTTTACATGAGAACAAAAATAGAATATGGTGATTGAAAAAGCAGTCTGTCAAGGCTGCTTTTTCTGTACCGCTTACATAGGAGGATGAGATGTGATTGATTTGATAATTATTATTATGGCAGGAATAGTGCTTTTGTTTTTGCTGTCTTGTTGCTTTATGGTTGCAAGGCTATTGGATGAGGAAATATCTATGTATGGATATGAAGGAAAAGAAAACTGGGAAAGGGAACAACTTCCCGACAAATTGTCGAGAAGTTCAACAGATGAAAGACATGGAGATAAATGAAAAGATTCGTTATTTTCGGAAACAGAGAGGGCTATCGCAGGAGCTGCTTGCAGAACGAACAGGAATTAATGTGAATACAATTCGGAAGTATGAAATAGGCATACGAAAGCCGAAAGTAGAACAATTAAAGAAAATTGCGGATGGACTTGAAATTAGTGTAATAGAATTTTTGGATATTGAAATAGAAAATGAAGCGGACTTGATTGCTATGCTGAAAAAAATCAGTCCGTTTTTTAAATGGGACGGATTGCTTCATGTATTGGTGGGGGAAAAGTTTTTATGATTGGTGTTGGAAGTGCATTGGTATCACTGTTGCTGATCTTTGTTTGTTATTCACTGACACTGACAGCGAAAAGAGCAGATGAAAATTTATTGATGATTTGTGAAAAGAATCAGAAAAATGAAGAAGAGAGAGGAAACCGAGAAATGGAATCACAGAGAGACATTTTAAGAGTAATTGAAAAAGAAATCAAAAAAGGAAGTGCGCCAGTTGCATTTGCAGGTTTGGGGTTTTCCGAGGAATGTTATCATTTGGTAGATAGTCAGGCTAAGATGAACCAACTTTTAGATTATTTTTTTCGCAATGAAGAATACGCAGCTTTGGCAGAGCGGCAGGTGAAAAGTAATATCTATGCAGAAATGGGCAAAAGGCTGAATTTCCGTAGTGCCAGATCTGATCGAGACAGAAAGAATATGGAGGTAGCGGCAAAACGATGGATTAAGAAAAAGCATCCAACATTTGATGGTGATGTATATGTCGAAAATATCCGGTGTTTTCTGGACATTTCCCAAGAAGAGTTAGAAAAACGTAAATGTACAGTCAATGAACAGGATACGACAGCACTTATTTTCAGCCAGAAACATCTTGAAGCATTATACTTGCAATGTCTTATGCACAGACGAAATGCGATGCAAGAGATTCCGGAATTAAAAGGTTTGTCAGAAACGTGCAACAGGATTTATAAATTGCAGGATGTAGATGTATTATTCCAATGCCTGCTGATGGATCAGATGGATTGGGAAGAAGAAAAGTTATATGTGCAGTTCAGCACAATTTATTTATTGAAGCAGACAGTGAAAAATTAAAACCCATGACTTCTCGACAATTTGTCGGGAAGTGGAAAGGAGTCAAATTCCAATGAAAATATATCTCCCCCATCTGTTAGTACCACCGTAATTTGCTGATCAGAGTCGAAAGGAGGCGTGCAAATTGCAGGAAGAAGTTACTCAGAAAACAATCGCATTGTCGGTTAAAACTGCAAGAGTGACTGCCGACGTGTTAAAAAATATGCTGCGGAAGTATCTGTCAGGACAGAAGCAAAAGGGAAAGAATTCTTATAAGGTTGGAAAACAGTCATACAAAGAATTGAAAAGCCAGGGTTCTGGTTTATCTAATATTGAGATCACAGATGGAAATATCAAGTCTTTTGAACGTGTGGCGAAAAAATACCGTTTAGATTTTGCCTTGAAAAAAGACAGTTCGACCAAGCCACCGACCTACTATGTGTTCTTTAAAGGACAGGATACAGAAATGATGAATCTGGCATTTAAGAAATATTTGGGTGTACAGATGAACAAAAAGGATAAACCATCTATTATGAAAAAACTTATGCACTTTAAGGATGCTGTGTCTAAAGGAAAGAACAGAGAACGAGCAAGAGAACAGCAGAAAGACAGAGGGCAGAGTTTATGACGGAGAAAAAACAGCAGCATAAGAAGAAAAGAGGAAAAGTTCAGCATATCAGAGGTTCTCCGAAAAAGAGAAAAATATTTGGAAAAGCTGTTTTTTCTTCAGAGAGTATCCCAGGAAAAATGCTTGCGGATGTGAAAAATCTGATTACGGACAAGGCAAGTGAATTGAAGAGGGCAGATCAGAAAAAGCTGTTTTTAGCTAATTTCCCCTATCTGATGTTTGCTTATTTTTTCAATAAGATTGCCTGGCTGTATAGGGTAAACACCGGAGCAACTTCTTGGGATAAATTGATGAATACCATTACTTATTTTGAACTGGCGTTTCAGAATCTCTGGCCAAGTTTGAATCATATAGATTTGTTGTGTGGAATCGCAGGAGGCGTGGCTGTAAAGTTTATTATTATTTACCGCACGAAAAATGCCAGGAAATATCGGCTGGGTGTGGAGTATGGTTCTGCCAGATGGGGAACAGAAAAAGATATACGACCATATGCTGATCCTGAATTTGAAAATAATATTATTCTCACAGAAACAGAGAGTCTTACTATGTCAAGCAGACCAAAGAATCCGAAATACGCCAGGAATAAAAACATTCTGGTAATTGGCGGTTCCGGTTCTGGAAAAACCAGATTTTTTGTAAAGCCTAACATTATGCAGATGCACAGCTCTTATGTGATTACTGATCCGAAGGGAACTGTGCTTCTGGAAGTTGGCAGTATGCTGGCAAAAGGCAGTCCGATGACGGATGAGAATGGAAAAATCGTGCGGGACAAAGAGGGAAAAGTTATATATGAACCGTATAAAATCAAAGTTTTGAATACAATTAACTTCAAAAAATCCATGCACTATAATCCATTTGTATATATCCGCAGTGAAAAAGATATTCTAAAACTGGTAACAACCATTATTGCTAATACCAAAGGTGAAGGGCAGCAATCAGGTGAGGATTTTTGGGTAAAGGCGGAAAAACTCTATTATTGTGCCTTGATTGGTTATATCTGGTATGAAGGCAGGGAAGAAGAAAAGAATTTTAATACTCTGTTGGAAATGATCAATGTGTCAGAAGCCAGGGAAGATGATGAGAATTTCAAGAATCCAGTAGATCTGATGTTTGATGAACTGGAGCAGAAAGACCCGAACCATTTTGCAGTAAGGCAGTACAAAAAATACAAGCTGGCTGCCGGTAAGACAGCAAAATCTATTCTGATCAGTTGTGGTGCAAGACTCGCACCCTTTGATATTGCGGAACTGCGGGAGCTTATGAGTTATGACGAGCTGGAATTGGATCTGGTTGGTGACAGGAAAACTGCATTGTTTGTTATTATTTCAGATACCGATGATACCTTTAATTTTATTGTTTCTATTATGTACACACAGCTTTTTAATCTGCTCTGTGACAGAGCTGATGATGTATATGGAGGCAGACTTCCAATTCATGTGAGGTGTCTCCTGGACGAGTTTGCGAACATCGGACAAATTCCTAAATTTGAAAAATTGATTGCTACGATTAGAAGCCGGGAAATCTCAGCTTCTATTATTTTGCAGTCAAAGTCTCAGCTTAAGGCAATTTATAAGGATAATGCCGATACCATCGAAGGGAACTGTGATACGACCTTATTCCTGGGGGGAAAGGAAAAAACGACATTAAAGGAAATAGCGGAGATCCTGGGAAAAGAAACCATAGATCTTTATAACACATCGGATACGAGAGGCAGTCAGCGGTCTTATGGAATGAACTACCAGAAAATAGGAAAGGAGTTGATGAGCCAGGATGAAATAGCAGTCATGGACGGAGGAAAATGTATTCTGCAGGTGAGAGGTGTCAGACCATTTTTCTCAAATAAATACGATATTTGCAAACATAAAAACTACAAATATCTGTCCGATTATGACAAAAAGAATATCTTTGATATTGAAAAATATCTGAGTACTAATCTGATACTGAAACCAGAGGATGAAGTGGAACTGTATCAGATGTAACTTCTCGACAAATTGTCGGGAAGTGGATCATGGGAGGAAATCATGAATAATTTGGAAAAAAGGAACAGTCGGTATCCATCGACGAAAATGAATATACCGACTGTACGTGTGAAGAATTTTCCAAGTAGAAAATCCTATGCTTAGTGTAGCACAAAAGGCAGGGTTTATATAGTGTTTTCTTCCCTTTCTGGAAAAAATCTAAGAAAGGACTGGAAAATGTAAGTTTTCCAAAGGTACACTTATGGCATTTTTTACAACGGCAATTACGACCTTAAAAACATTGGTTTGTGCGATCGGAGCCGGACTTGCAGCCTGGGGAGTGATCAATCTGCTGGAAGGATATGGAACGGACAATCCGGGTGCAAAGTCACAAGGAATAAAACAGTTGATGGCGGGCGGTGGCATCGTACTGATTGGAATAAACCTGATTCCACAGCTTGCAACTTTGTTTGGATAAATAAATGGGTGGAATAACCGAAAAAATAACAGAGTTCATAAAGGATCTGCTAACAGGCTGGATCACATCAAACCTGGATACCATGTTCACCGATGTAAATACCAAAGTAGAAACGATTGCTACAGAGGTTGGGAAAACACCCCAAAATTGGAACAGTGGCATTTTTTCCATGATAAAAAATCTGTCGGATAATGTCATTGTCCCCATTGCGGGGATGATTATTACATTTGTACTGTGTTATGAGCTGATTTCCATGATTATGGAAAAAAACAATATGCACGATACGGATACGTTTATGTTTTTCAAATACATTTTTAAGATGTGGGTAGCGGTATATCTGGTTACTCATACTTTTGATATTGCGATGGCAATTTTTGATGTAGCGAATCATGTGGTATCCAATGCTGGCGGTATGATAACCGGTTCCGCATCTATTGATGTTACAGAAGCATTGAAAACGCTTCTTGAAACGCAGATTGAAGATATGGGAATCGGAGAATTACTGGGGCTTGGTCTGGAAACGATGCTGGTCAGTTTATGTCTAAAAATCATATCAGTCCTGATTACCGTCATTTTATATGGACGAATGATAGAAATATATCTTTATGTCTCTGTGGCACCTATTCCGTTTTCAACATTTACGAACAGGGAATGGGGAAGTATTGGAAATAATTATGTGAAGGCATTATTAGCGTTGGGATTCCAGGGATTTTTTATGATGGTATGTGTTGCGATTTATGCAGTTCTGGTAAATGCTATTACAGTTGCGGATAATCTTCATACAGCTATCTGGTCAGTTGCAGCATATACAGTTATTTTATGTTTCAGCCTGTTTAAGACCAGTTCCCTGGCAAAATCAATCTTCAATGCACATTAGGAGGAAACAAGAATATGGCATATGTTCCAGTGCCGAAAGATTTTTCAAAAATAAAGACAAAATTAGCACTGAATTTAACTAAAAGACAAATTATATGTTTTTCTCTGGCAGGAATTTGTGGTGTTCCGGTCTATTTGCTGACAAAAGCAGGACTGGGAACAGATGTGGCAGCAACGCTTATGATCATAGTGATGCTGCCATTTTTCTTTTTTGCAATGTATGAAAAGGATGGATTTCCAGCAGAGAAAATATTGCTTCACATTATCCGGCAGAAATTTTTAAGACCTGGAATCAGGGTCTATCGTTCCCAAAACTTATATGACCGGATTATAGAGTACGATAAATTAGAGAAAGAGGGTGCATGGCTTGAGAAAAAGGCAAAAGAAGCCAGGGAAGCGAGAAATCCGTTCCATTTCCTTAAAAAAGCAGACCGAAAAAAATAAGAAACAGAAAACCGGACTTACGAAAGAAGAAAAAAAGCGTCTGAAAGAACTTCGGATGATAAAAGCGGAGAATCAGAAGAAGAGGAAACCTTTTACAGCGCAGGATACGATTCCATATAAGGAAATATATAAGGATGGTATCTGCAGGACAGATGATAACTATTATTCAAAGATGGTGCAGTTCTACGATATAAATTACCAGTTAGCGCAGAATGATGATAAAGCGGCTATTTTTGAGAACTATTGTGAGTTCCTGAATTCATTTGACAGCTCTGTTGAGGTACAAATTACATTTCTTAATCAACAGGTGAATTTTGATGAGTATGCAAAAAATATTGATATTCCAGAGCAGGATGACTGTTTCAATGATATTCGGAAAGAATATTCGGATATGTTGAAAATGCAGCTTTCCAAAGGAAATAATGGGCTTGTAAAAACAAAATATATTACATTTTCCATTAAGGCGGATAATCTGCGAAATGCAAAATCCAGGCTGGAGAGAATTGAAGCCAGTGTATTGAATAATTTTAAGGTGATGGGAGCCATGGCAGAGCCTTTAAATGGGGTAGAACGTCTGAAAATTCTGCATGATGTGATGAATATGGACACAAAAGAATCTTTCCATTTCCATTATGGGATGGTTGCAAAAACAGGTCTGCAGACAAAAGACTTTATTGCACCTACCGGATTTGATTTTCGCAATGACAGCTATTTTCGGATGGGACAGACTTTTGGATGCGTGTCATATTTACAGATTACATCACCAGAACTTACGGATAAACTGCTGGCAGATCTGCTGGATCTGGAAGAGAATCTTATCATCAATATGCACCTGCGTCCAATTGATCCCAAGGCAGCTATTAAAAGCCTGAAAAGTACGCTGTCAAATATTCAGAAAATGAAAATTGAAGAACAGAAGAAAGCGGTCAGAAGCGGATATGATATGGATATTATTCCAACGGACATTTCTACATACGGAGAGGATGTGGAGGGATTGCTCAATGAAATCCAGTCCAGGAATGAGAAACTTTTTGAACTTACTTTTTTGCTGATGAATACAGCGGACAATAAGAGAAAACTGGACAATATTGTGTATCAGACTGCAGGAATCGCCCAGAAATATAATTGCAATATACGGAGACTTCAATATCAGCAGGAACAGGGACTTGTGGCATCACTACCACTGGGAATGAACCAGACTGGAATACAGAGAATTATGACTACGACTTCTACAGCAATCTTTGTTCCGTTTACCACACAGGAACTTTTCCAAGGCGGTGAAGCTCTTTACTATGGCTTAAATGCACTGTCAAACAATCTCATTATGGTGGATCGGAAACGATTGAAAACACCTAACGGCCTGATTTTGGGTACTCCTGGTTCCGGTAAGAGTTTTGCAACGAAAAGAGAAATTCTCAATGTTTTCCTGATTACAGACGATGACATTATTATCTGTGACCCGGAGGGAGAATATTTTCCGCTGGTAAATGCCTTAAATGGTGAAGTTATTAAAATCAGTGCAAAAAGTAATGATTACATCAATCCTATGGAAGTGAACCTGGAGGTTATTTATCATCCGGAGAAATACAGGATTAATGGCGATGTGGAGGATATTGATACCATTATTGCTGATAAAGCAGAGTTTATCACATCTTTCTGCGAGGTCATTATGAAGAAACCTCAAAATGCAGAATTAAATGGTGATGAGGTTTCCATGATTGACCTGTGTGTAAAAGACATTTATAAAAAATATCTTTACAATGATCCAAAACCGGAAAATATGCCGACTCTGCAGGATTTCTATGAACGTCTGAACTTTTATGCACCAGATAAACCAGCAGCACAGAACATTGCCAACAGTCTGCAGTTGTATGTAACAGGATCGCAGAATGTATTTAACCATCGAAGTAATGTCGATACGCAGAACAGAGTGGTATGCTTTGATATCCGGGAACTTGGAACCACACTACGAAAAGCAGGGATGTTGATTGTCCAGCATATGGTTTGGACAAGAGTATCACAGAACCGCAGCCGTAGGAAATCAACCCGTTATTATGTGGATGAATTTCACCTTTTGCTGAACCAGCCACAGACTGCTAATTATTCTATTGAAATGTGGAAGAGATTTCGTAAGTGGGGTGGAATCATTACAGGAATCAGTCAGAATGTAACAGATTTTCTTGGCTCTCTGGCAGTAGAAAGTATTGTGGGAAACAGTGATTTTATCCTGATGTTAAATCAGCACAGCGGGGATCAGAAGATCCTTGCGGAGAAATTGAATATTTCCAAGCATCAGATTTCTTTTGTAAATAACAGTAATGCAGGAGAAGGGCTGCTTTTTTACGGAAATGTAATCATACCTTTTGCAGACAGATATCCGCAGGATACCAGAACCTATGCTTTGATGAGTACTAAACCGGATGAGATTCAGACTTAACGGACAAAAAAGCAGAGGTGAGGTACATTGGGAAAACAAAAATATACGGCGAAAGAGAAGAAAGTCAGCCGTATGACCAGAAATGGTCTGGTTGAGGAAAATCTTGCAACAAAGGAGACCAGAAAAGTTACAAACAGCGATCAGGAGTTGCCTTATAAACAGAAGGATGTAGAACAGGCATTTATTACTTCTGAAAAGAAGAAAAACTCTCATAAAAAAGCTGAAAAGAAACAATTTTCCGAAAAAGTTCAGGAGGGAAATCCTGCCAAAAAAGAAGAGGCTGCAAACAGTCCTCCGGGAAAACGAAAAACACAGGGACGGTACAGATACCGGGACAAGCCTGCAGGTGTATCTGTGGATTCAGCGGTAGAAATACGTGAGCGCAAAGAAAAACACAGGAGCCAGTATCAGCGACAGAAAAAGAAACAGCAGAGACTGCAGTTTGGAAAACTGGAGACAGATGGAAGTCTGAAGAAAGAAAAGAAAACTTCGGCTGAAACAGATGGAGGACATTTTCAGGCAGAGAAGAATGATGTTTCTACAAACCGAAAAAAAGGAAAGCAGAAATATAGCCGAAAAACAATAAAAACTTATCAGGAAGTGGATAAGGCTGCAAGAAAACAGGAAGCTGAGAGGCAGAACAAAATTCCGAAAGATTCTGTTTATACCAAGAAAACAAATGAGGAACAGAAAGCAAAGGTAAAGTACCATTTATATTTCGACAAAAAAACAGGGAAAACGGATGGTAAAAAGAAAACCTTGTCTTCTGTTCCAAAGAAAGCATTAAAAAATGCAGTATATCAGAAAGCAGGCGAAGACGAAGAGGAAAACAGTGCTGTAGATGCAGCACATAAGCTGGTGCGTTCAGGTGAGTGGATATTACAGGAACATAGCAGTAGAAATATCCGGAAGAACCGCAGTCAGATACATAAAGAAAACCGTTTAGAGAAAAGAGCCTGGAAGAGTGCATCCAGGTATCAATATCAGAAATATCTGGAAGAACATCCAGAGATGCAGAAAAAGCTGATCAGAAAATTAATACAGAAGCAGAGGATTAAGCGAGAGTATCAGATGGCATACCGGGCTGGGAAGATTGCAAAAGAAACAAAAGACACCTCAATCCGGTCAGTAAATCTTGCTACTAAAATTGCAAGAAAGGCACAGGAAGTATTTGTAAGAAATGTAACTACTCTGATCTCAATGGGGTTGTTATTGATTTTGCTTCTTTCCGTAATGACAGGATTTGCTTCCTGTTCGGCTATGTTTTCTAATGGAATTTCTACGGTAATCGCTTCCAGTTACATTGCGGATCCGGACGAAATTGAAAAAGCAGAGTTGTATTATACGCAGTTGGAAGCCAGTCTTCAACAGAAAATAAACCAGATGGAAGCCCGGTATCCAGGAAAAGATGAATACAGATATAACATTGGTGAAATCGGCCATGATCCTCATACATTGATCAGTTATCTGACTGCCAGTTATGGGGATTTTAAGTTTGATGAGATAAAAGGAGAACTGGAAACAATTTTTTCTTTACAGTACGGAATCACCGTAGAGGAAAAAAGTGAAACCCGGCAGGAAACATCTACAATACAGGTAGGGCAGTCATTGGGAAATGTTGTGACCAGTGGATACTGTAATTGTCCCATCTGCTGTGGCGTGTGGAGTGGAGGACCTACTGCTTCAGGGGCAATGCCACAGGCTAATCATACGCTTGCGGTTGATGCTGCAAACCCATTTCTTCCAATGGGGACGAAAGTAGTGATGAATGGGATTGAGTACACCGTAGAAGATACTGGAAACTTTGCCCAGTATGGTGTCCAGTTTGATGTTTATTATGATAATCACGCAGTAGCTGAGGCACATGGTCATCAGACCTGGGAATGTTTTCTGGCAGAGGGCAATCAGAACTCTGTGGAAGTTACCCGTACAGTAACTGCAGATGTACTGAATGTTTCTGTTCAGGCAAAACCGCTTAGAAGTGTTATTCTGTCCAGAATGGAAGAGGATGAGCAGGAAATTTATGAAGAGGTCTATTCCAACAGAGGAAATTTACAGACATATAAAACTCCGGTTGAGTTAAACTGGTATGCCTATATCAGTATCTATTATGGGTATTCTGTAAACAATGGAACCGGGCAGACACAACTTCACAGAGGTGTGACGATTAATGTACGACAGGGAACAGAAGTGAAGTCAGCGATGAATGGTTTTGTTGTAGATGTAGGATATAGCGGAACTTTTGGAAATTATGTAGTTACGCAGGATAAAAAAGGTGTGCAGATTAAATACGCTTATCTGCAGAGCATTTCGGTAGCAAATGGTCAGGAAGTAACAACAGATACTGTAATTGGTACAACGGGAAGTACAGGAAGTGCAACCGGAAGCCAGTTATATTTGGAACTGGTCAAAGATGGGGAATATTATAATCCTGTTTTTTATATCAGTACCGGAGATAGCGGGCTGTATGGTGGAGGCGGCAGTTATGATGATGAGACTGTGCGGAGATTATTTGCGGAAGCAGACAAATATCTTGGTATGCCGTATGTATGGGGCGGTTCCAGCCCGGAGACTTCTTTTGACTGTTCTGGTTTTGTAAGCTATGTGTTTACCAATTCGGGTGTCTGCAATATGGGAAGACTTACTGCACAGGGAATTTATGACATTTGTATGCCTGTATCACCAGAAGAAGCAAGGCCAGGAGATATTATCTTTTTCACTGGGACGTATGATGCGGGAGAGCCGGTTACCCACGTAGGAATTTATGCCGGAGATGGACAGATGATCCATTGTGGAAATCCAATTCAGTATACGTCCATTAATTCTGCATACTGGCAGTCTCATTTTTATGCTTTTGGCAGGCCATAAGGAGGGGCGTATTTGAACATTGAACGAATAAAAGAAGAACTTGCAAGAACCTACGTTAAGATTGAAAAGCTACAGAAAAAAGCAAGGGATCTGGAAGAACAGAAGAAACAGGCAGAGGATATGGAGTATCTGAAAATTATCCGAAGCAATGGAGTTTCCGCAGAGGAACTTCAGTTGATGATTGATATCAGCAAGGAGGAACAAAAAAAGATATTGGAAACCAGAGAAAAGGAGCAGACAGAAAATGAAGAAATTTCATAAAAGAGCAGCTGTATTTTTAACCGCAGCTACGTTAGCAGGACTTCCAGCAGGAGCTTTCTTTTATAGTTCGCCCGGAAGTCTGACTGTATGGGCAGATAATGTAGAAGTGGAATCATCAGAAGAAAGCAGCCCGGAAGATGTTGATTTTTCAGATGGATCAGAAGCTGAAATTCTTGCAGATCCGGTGGAACAGGCACAGGAAGATGCAGGAAATGATATGACGGAAACACCGGAAGTAGGGATTACCTTTACAGAACCCGAAGGCTGGCAGACAGATACGGCAACTGTAAAAATTCAAGTGGAAGATACAAAGAATACAGGTGCTTTTTCTATTGCAAAAGTAGAAGCAAGACTTTCAGAAAATGGAGGATGGTCAGACATAACCGGAAATATGGAAGTATCCATCTCTTCTAATTGTAGTGTTTATGTGAGAGTTACTGATCAGAATGGAAATACTTATGAGCAGAATCGTTACATAGAGTGTTTTGATAAAACCAAACCAACTATTATTGCGGCTGCGAAGAATGGGATACTGATCGTGCAGGGAGTTGATGCGGAATCGGGAATTGCTGCTTTGTATGTCAATGGAAATGAATTCACAGAACTGACGAATAATACATTAAATGTCCGTTTGCAAAAAGCGGATACTTCCTATGAATACTTTACCCTGCAGGCAAAAGACAAAGCAGGAAATATGTCAGAGATCTATAAAGTAGGAAACCCTTATTATGAAAATCCAGATGCAGTAAAAGAGAATACAGAGGTTTCCGGAACGGAGCAGAATGCAGCTTCTTTGCCAGCCGATGGAACTGCAAGTAAGCCCACCAGTGCTACGGCAACCGTAACGGAACATCAGACAACGAACGAGACTGCTACTGCACCAACAGAGCCAGAAAACACAGGAAATGAAACGGATACAGAAGCAGATACCGGACGGGTGCAGGGAGAAAGTTCTGCTTCCGGCATGACAACAGGAACAGTTCAGGACAAAGGGGGAAAGGAATTTTATACGATCAAGACAAAAAGTGATAAGGTTTTTTATCTGATTGTAGATAAGGATAAAACGGATGAAAATGTTTATCTTCTTACAGAGGTAGGCGAAAATGATCTTTTGAACTTTACGGATACCAACATGGTCACACTTCCACAAAACCAGGCTATTGCAGAATCCGCACTGCCACTTGAAACAGAGAAGATCACAGAGATACCGGAACCAGAAGTTACGATCATACCGGAAGAAAAGGAAGAACCTGAGAAGAAAAGCAATAATTCCGGCACGATTTTATTAATGCTGCTGGTTCTGGCAGGAGTTTGTGGTGCTTACTATTATTGGAAATTTATGAAAGGAAGAAATACTTCTTTTGATTATGAAGAGGACGAGGACGACGATGAGGAGGAAGATACAATTCGTGAGGATGATGAAGAATTAGAAGAATATGAAATGGAAGGTGAAGTAGAAGACGAAGAATCAGAGGAATAACTTTGTTTCACTTAATTACAGCGACAGGTGCAGAAAGGAGATAGAAAATTGCAGCTTGTAATTGCGGAAAAACCCAGCGTAGCCAGAAACATTGCGAAGGTGCTTCATGCCACAAACGTAAAAGATGGCTACCTGGAAGGAAAAGAATATCTGGTTTCCTGGTGTATTGGGCATTTGATTGAACTGGCCAGTGCAGATCAGTACCGGGATGACTGGAAAGCATGGAAATATGAAACACTTCCCATGATTCCGGAGAATTGGAAATATCAGATTAAAGAAAGTACCAAAGGGCAGTTTCGGGTTTTAAAGGAACTGCTTCACAGAGCAGATATCACAGAAGTTATATGTGCAACAGATGCAGGAAGAGAAGGGGAGTTGATTTTCCGTCTGGTATATAACCAGGCAGAATGTAAACTTCCCTTTAAAAGACTGTGGATTTCTTCCATGGAGGAAAAAGCAATTCTGGAAGGATTTCAGCAGCTGAAAGATGGACATGAATATGATGATCTTTATTATTCTGCAGTGGCGCGAAGTGAAGCAGACTGGCTGGTAGGAATTAATGCCACCAGACTGTTTACGGTACTGTATCACCATCGGTTGATTGTAGGTCGGGTGCAGACACCTACACTTGCAATGCTGGTGGAACGGGAAAAGAGCATCGAGAACTTCCAGAAAGAGAAGTATTATCTGGTTCATCTTCTGATGGATGGATTGGATGCTGTAAGCAACCGGATAAAAGAGAAAAGTGCTGCCGTTCAGATGATGGAGGATATGAAGGATGAAACTGCACAGATTCTTTCAGTAAAGAAAGAGAAGAAAAAGGTACAGCCGCCGAAATTATATGATCTGACCACATTACAGAGGGAAGCAAATCGTCTTCTTGGATTTACGGCACAGCAAACCTTGGACTATACCCAAAGCCTTTATGAGAAGAAACTGGTGACGTATCCAAGGGCGGATAGCCAATATCTTACAGATGATATGGAAGAAAATGCTCTTCTGGTTGTCGGGGCAGTAAATAGTATGTTTCCTGAAATGTCAATAAAGGGTTCAGAACCAGATATAAAGAGACTTTTGAACAGTAAAAAGGTATCAGATCATCATGCAATTATACCAACGGTAGAAATTACAAACATGGATTTAAAAGCACTTCCGGGTGGAGAAAAGGAAATTCTCATGCTGATTGCATCAAAGTTATTATGTGCATCGGAACAGGAATACATATATGAGAGTATTAAGACTGAAATTTCCTGTCATGGAGAACTGTTTACTGCATCTGGAAAGAATGTTCTCCAATATGGATGGAAAGAAGTGGAAGAACGGTTCTTTAAATCATATGGGAAAAATGCAGAAAAGCCAGAAGAGGAGGAAAGTGATTTTCCAGATATAAAAATAGGACAGGTATTTGAATGTGTTGTTGTAAAATTTAGTGAATATTTTACAGCACCGCCGAAACATTATACGGAGGATACGCTCCTTAGTGCCATGGAACACGCTGGAAGCTCGGATACGATAGAAGACGCAGAGAGAAAAGGGCTTGGAACTCCGGCTACCAGGGCAGCGATTATTGAAAAACTGATTGAGAAAGGCTTTATTGAGCGTAAAAAGAAGCAGATATTACCTACAGCAGATGGAAGAAATCTGATCAGGATTCTTCCGGAAATGATCAAATCACCAAAACTTACAGCAGAATGGGAAAATGATCTGACACTGATTTCCAGAGGCCAGAAAAATGTAGAAGAATTTCTCTTCGAAATTGAAAAAATGGTTACCAAATTGGTAAGTGATAATGGACAGCCAGTGGAAGAATACCAGAAACTATTTTCAGATGGTCGGAAAGAAATTGGAAAATGCCCAAGATGCGGCAATAAGGTTTATGTGGGAAAGAGAAATTATTATTGTTCAGGAAGTGATTGCAGTTTTACTTTATGGAAAAATAACCGATTTTTTGAGAGTCAGGGAAAAACACTTGATGAAGCAACTGTCAGGAAGCTGCTGAGTGAGAAGCAGGTGCATTTCAAAGATCTGGTATCAGAGAAAACAAAAAGGAAGTATGAAGCAACTATAAAGATGGAGGTTTCAGAAACCGAAAATCCAAAGTTTCAGTTGATTTTCCCGGAACGGAAGAAAGGAAAAAAGAATGAAGAATAAAAAAAATATGAGAAGATTTTTGTCGGGATTCTTGGCAATGCTTACAGTGTTATCTACAATTCTATCTCCAATACTGTCCTATGCGGCAGATGTAGTGCCAGTGCCAGAAGAGCCACCGTTATACGAAGAGGTAAAAAATGAACTTGATGCAGATGAGGTGGTAAAAGCAAAAGATCTGGAACTGGAAACAGGCAGTATTTTTGAAGTGGAGAAAGATTTTACCGGACTGGAAATACCAGATGAAAAAAAGGTGAAGATCACTTTCCATGAGGCAAAAAATGAGGAAAAGCAGGACTTTACAACAGATTACGAAGATACATACAAAGCTGTTTATTATGTAGAGCCAGTAAGTGGCCACCCAATTTATCAGATCAATCGTAAGCTGATTGTAAAGGAAGCGGTGGTGCAGGTTGCTGAATCTGAGAATCAGGAATCTGTAAGCAACCAGGAAGATGAGAATGAAGCAGAAGGCGAGGAACCAGCCATAGGCACTGCAGAGAGTGAAGAACCTGTGCAGGATGAGGTAAATGTAGAAATTCCGTCAGAGGATGAAATCTATGAAGAAGTAACTCCGACAGAAATTCCGGTTGAGGAAGAGCCAATAGATACACCAATCCCGGAAAACCCGTCTGAGGAAGTTTCAACAGAAGAACCTGCCATAGATGATAATCCGGATACAGACAGCACATTTGAAGAAATTACAGATACAGATCCGGAAGAAATGCCAGAGGTGACAGACGACTCTTTTACAGATGGAACAGAGAAAACAGAAGATGCAGATGGAAATTATCAGGTAAATATTGTTCGTGGAGAAGAATTTCATATTGAGCTGAACCATGAAGATGGACAGTATCAGCCAGGAGAAACCGTTGTATTTTCCGGAGATATGCCGCAAGGCAGCTTAATTGCAGTAGGAACAACAAAAGTACAGGCAAACCAGACAGAGAATACAGAAGATTTATTGTATTCAGAGGTGACTTATCACGAAGAATCGGATAAATTCAGTTTTGAAATGCCAGCAGATGACATTGATCTAAGTGTTTCCATGGATCAGGCAGAAAACGGTATCATGTTACTTGCAACCGATACTCCATGGGATGATGCAACAAATATTGAAGCAAATAAATATTACTATTATTCAGATGGCCAGCTTCATCCGTTTGATACAGTTATGGGACAGGGTGGAAATGACAGCTACAAATATGTTCGTTACAAAGCAGACGGAAAGACTTATACAGTAAATGCGTATTGTATGCAGCACTCCATGCAGTCACCTCCAAGTGGGACAACATATAAAAATATGGTTGAACTGGATGAGGGCGGTGATGATAAATATCTGAGAAAAGCCTTATTCTATGGATATGGCGGTCCTGGATGGGGACATACATTCAATGGATACAATATAAAATCCATCATGGAAAAATATGGATGCAGTTCTGAGACAAGAGCCATGCAGCATTATCTGGTTGATTATTTGTATGATGGCGAATCCGGATTTGGAGGTGCGCTTTCTACAACAGCGAAAAATATGCTGAAAGAGATTAAAGCAGCTCTTGCTAAAATGCCTGATCCGACAGCAATGAAACTTCTTCCAGGACTTTCCGTTAATGCAACGGGAAAGGAAACAGAAAGTTTTACCTGGAAGGCAAATGAAGCATTTACCATTACCATTCATCTGGAGAACGGAGTAAGCCTTGTTAATGAAACCACAGGAAAAACGGCATCTGGAAATGTCACTGTAAAGGGTGGAGAGAAATTCCATCTTGTAGCTACAACAGCCAATATGGGTAGCCTGAAAGGAAAGTATGCGATCACATCTAATTTCCCTTTGGATTTCCATGCAATGCTCTTAAAATTGGAGAGTTCACAGGACATTGGTTTTGGCTACTATACAGATTCCTCTGACCTGCAGATTACAGTTGACTGGCCGGAAGAAGCAGTTATTGAAATTACAAAGAAAGATGGCGATACTGGAAAAAATCTGGCCGGAGCCGTGTATGGAGTATATAGTGATAACGCCTGCACAAAGCTGATTGTTAAGATGCCGCCAACAGACAGCAATGGTTCTTCACGTGTAACTCTTACCAAGACACAGGATACTGTTTACTTAAAAGAAATCACAGCACCGGAAGGTTATGTTGTCCAGGCTTCTTCGTATGGAGTGAAATTAGTAGTTGGCAGTACAACCAAACAGACTGTAACGGACAAAGAGCAGAAAGGAAATCTGACCGTTTATAAAGAGGGAGAAGTTTTTGTAGGAGCTGTATCTGATGAAAATGGAACTTCATTCCAGTATGAGAAACGCCGTCAGAAAGGAGCCGTTTATAACGTATATGCTGCCGAGGATATTGTAACAGCAGGTGGAAAAACAGTTTACAAAAAAGGCGCAGAAGTAGCGAAAAATCTGATCACAGGTGAGAACGGTTCTGTAACGGTAAAGAATCTTCCGCTTGGAAGCTATAATGTAACAGAAGCACAGGCTCCGGAAAATTTTTATAATGCAAAAGAAACAAAAAAAGTAACCATTTCTTATGCAGGGCAGACTGCAGAAGCGGCTTTCTCAGAGACTACCTTTACAAATGACCGTCAGAAAGCAGTGGTGCAGGTGATAAAGAAAGACAAAGATACTGAAAATACACTATCCGGAGGGCATTTTGCTCTGTTTGCAGCGCAGGATATGAAAACTGTAGATGGAAAAGTAGCGGTAAAAAAAGATGCTCTGATTGAGACTGCAATTACTGGTTCTGATGGAAAAGCAGCATTTACAGCAGATCTTCCAGTGGGATTTTCTTATTATGTGAAAGAAGTACAGGCTCCGGCGGGCTATGTCAGAAATGAGAAAGATATTTATTCTTTCCAGTTCAATTATACCAATGATGAGCAGGCAAATATTTCTTTCAGTCATACTTTTGTAAATGACAGGATCAGTGCTGCAATCAATTTAAATAAAAAAGATGCCGAGACAAAAGAAAATAAGGCGCAGGGAGATGCTTCCCTGGAAAATGCGGTGTATGGACTTTATGCAAGAAACGATATTACCCATCCAGATGGAAACACCGGTGTTATTTATAAAGCCGGAAGCCAAATCGGTACGCTGACCACAGATAAAGAGGGAAAAGCAAGGATAGAGAATCTTTATCTTGGAGAGTATTATATCAAGGAAATTACCCCTTCCGTAGGATATCTGACAGATGAGAATGAATATGACCTTGTATGCAGTGATGAAGGTGATCTGACAGCGGTTGTAGAAAAAGAATGTACTTCGATGGAAACTGTAAAAAAACAGCCGTTTGAACTTATTAAAGCTGCCAATAATGGAGATACAGATGCTGCATTATTATCCGGAGCTGGATTTAGTGCATATCTGGTATCTTCTTTGGTGGTAAAAGAGGATGGAAATTATGATTTTTCCTCTGCAGAGCCAGTTGTGATCGGTGAAAATGGAGCAACGGAAATTTTTACAAATGAGAAAGGCTATGTAAAATCCATTGCAATTCCATATGGAACATATCTGGTGAGAGAAACTACAACACCCCATAATTACAAACCTGTAGATGATTTTATTGTCCGGATTACAGAGAATAAACCAACAGAGCCGCAGACATGGAGAGTTCTTTTGGATAAAGAATTTTCTGCAAAACTGAAAATTATCAAACAGGATGATGAGACTAAAAAATCTGTTCTAATTCCGGGAACAGAGTTTAAAATTTATGATATGGATCATCAAAAATATGTAGAGCAGGTAACTACATACCCGACAACCGTTACACATGTCTCTTATTTCACAGATACAGATGGATATCTGATCCTGCCGCAGAATTTAAAAATCGGTCATTATAGAATCGAAGAGGTAACAGCACCGGACGGTTATACCATTAACAAAAATTATGTCGAAATACAGGTGGACACCAATACCCTGTATCAGACTGATCCGGTATCAGGTGATGCAATCATTGAAGTTGTATATGAGAATCATCCGGTAAAAGGAAAACTCACTGTACAGAAAAAAGGAGAGGTTCTTTCGACCTATAAGAATGATTTTAAGTATGAAGTTCAGAATCTTTCCGGTGCAGTATATGAAGTGTATGCTGCAGAGGATATTTATACAGCTGATTTCCAGAAAGATGATACAGGAAAAAGAATCCTGGAATATGCAAAGGGTGCAAAAGTTGCAGAACTGACAACGGATGAATCCGGAAAAGCAGATCTTGATAATCTGCCTTTAGGAGAATACAAAGTGGTAGAAAAGACTGCACCAGAGGGATTTGTATTAAATAAAGAAGAACAGAAAATTTCTTTCGTCTATGCAGACCAGGATACACCAGTGATCTCACAGAGTGCAGAGTTTATAAATGACCGCCAGAAAGTAGAAGTGTCAGTTGTGAAAAAAGATGCTGAAAATGAGAAAGGGCTTTCTGGAGCAGAGTTTGGTCTTTACGCAAAAGAGGATATAAAAGCAGGGGATAAGGTACTGGTAAAAGCAGACGAACTGCTTACAAAAGCGGTAACAGGTGAAGATGGAAAAGCTGTTTTTGAGCAGGATCTGCCATTTGGAACTTATTATATAAAAGAACTGGCAGCACCAGATGGTTTTGTATCTTCTGATGAGCAGATTGAGGTGACTGCGAAATATCAGGGACAGGAAGTAAAAACAGTAAAACTGGAAACCGTTTTTAAGAATGAGCCGACAACAACTGAATTTACGAAATCAGATATTACAACAGGTGTGGAACTTGACGGAGCAACACTGACGATTTTGGATTCAGACGGAAAAGAAGTAGAAAAATGGACTTCTGTAAAAGGAAAAGCTCATGTAATAAAGAGACTTCATGTGGGAGAAAATTACACACTTCGGGAAGAGTTTGCACCATATGGTTATCTGCAGGCAGAGGAAGTGAAATTTACAGTTTCTGATACTGCAGATGT
This sequence comes from Ruminococcus sp. RTP21358st1_G6_RTP21358_211008, assembly GCF_040908885.1. Lineage (NCBI taxonomy): Bacteria > Bacillati > Bacillota > Clostridia > Eubacteriales > Oscillospiraceae > Ruminococcus > Ruminococcus sp. RTP21358st1_G6_RTP21358_211008. The sequence continues at coordinate 2,719 of NZ_JBDGDM010000017.1, read as the reverse complement.
TCAAAAAGTAGAAATGAAGGATGCTGTTCCGGTTGGACGAATCATCATCAATAAAAAAGGTGAATTTGTCAAAGAAGTTACCTGGAAAGATATGCTGGCAGGCGGCATGGACGCAGCATTTGGTTATGTTACAGGTTCTTTGAAAGATGTTACTTTTGAAATTTATGCAGCGGAAGACATCAAGGCTGCAGATGGGGAAAGCAGTGATTATTATAAAAAGGATGAACTGGTAGCAACAATTACGACAGACGCTCTTGGATATGCAAGATCAGAAGATCTTCCTTTAGGAAAATACTATGTAAAAGAAAAAGAAACTGCAGATGGATATGTTCTGGATGGGGAAATCAGAGAGGTTGATCTGACTTATCGTGATCAAAATACTCCAGTTGTGACTTATGATGAGGACTGGCAGAATAACCGCCAGAAAGCAAAAGTAACTGTAGTTAAGAAAGAAAAAAATACAGACCGTGTTCTGGAAGGCGGAGTATTTGCACTTTATACAAAGAATGATATTTTAAATGCAGAAGGCGAAGTGATTCTGAAAGCAGATACCATGATCGAGCAGAAAGCTACGGATCAGGATGGAAGAATTGTATTTACGGCAGATCTTCCAATCAATGGCAGCTACTATGTAAAAGAAGTGCAGGCTCCTGCTGGATTTGTGACAACAGAAGAAATCAAGAAATTTGACTTTACTTATGCGGGAGAAGAGGTTGCAGAAGTATCCTTTGAGTTCACTTATGAAGATGAGCCAACTACTTTTGAAATCACAAAATCAGATATTACAACCGGGGAAGAATTACCAGGTGCAAAACTGAAAGTATCCGATTCAGAGGGAAACGTTGTGGATGAGTGGACTTCCGGAAGCACACCACACATCATTAAGGAACTGGAAGTTGGAAAGAAATATACATTAACAGAGACAATTCCTGCTGATGGTTATGCAACTGCAGAATCCATTACGTTTGTAGTAGAAAATACTGCAGATATACAGAAAGTAGAAATGCAGGATGATACAACAAAAATTCTGATCAGTAAAGTTGATATGACAGATGGAAGCAGCGAGGTCAAAGGTGCTAAACTGTATATTCTTAATGAAAACCAGGAAGTTATGGAAAGCTGGACATCTGGTGATCAGCCCCATTATGTAGAGAAACTTTCAGTCGGCACTTATACGTTGTTGGAGGAAACAGCACCGAAAGGCTATATTGTGGCAAATAAAGTGACATTTGAGGTTAAGGACACCGGAGATGTTCAGGGAGCCAAAATGGAAGATGAACAGGCAATGGGCAAGGTAATCTTAAATAAAACGGATAAAGATACCAAGAAGCCAATGAAAGGTGTAGAATTTGCCCTTTGTGACAGCAAAGGTAAAGTTCTGGAAACTCTGGTAACAGACAGTGCTGGCCATGCAGAATCAAAGAATTATCCGATTGCGACTTTTAAGAATGGGCAGTATAAAAAAGCAATCACATATATCCTGAAAGAAACAAAAACACTGGATGGCTATCAGCTTGATGAAACCGAGCATAAGATTCAGTTTGAATATGTCAATGACCGTACTCCTGTGATTGAATATACTCTGGATCTGACAAATAAGAAAGCTCCGGAAAAAGACACTCCGGAAACATCAGAAAACCAGGGAGTCAGCACTCCTGGTTCCCATGGTTCTGATGCGACTTCTGTATCCAATTCACCAAAAACAGGAGATAATACAAATATTGCTATTTTTGTGCTGGCACTTGCAGTATCAGCAGGATGTCTGGGAACTGTAGTGACAGTTAAGAGAAAACGCAAATGATAATATAAATAGTGTTCTGGGGCTGTGGTTACTGCACAGCCCCATTTTGAAAAGGAGAAGAAATTGAAATTAGGAGCAAGAATAAGAAAAATCCGTATGTTTCGCAACATAACTCAAAAGGAATTGGGACGCAGATTAGGATATGGGGAAAGTAGTGCGGATGTGAGAATCGCCCAATATGAAAGTGGACAGCGTACACCGAAGCAGGAAACGCTTATCCGGATAGCAGAAATATTGGAAGTTGATGTCCGAAATTTTTTAAGTCCTGGAATTGCGACAATGGACGAATTAATGGAAACTTTATTCTGGATGGATGAAGAAAATAGAGGGCTTTTTCATCTGTTCCTGCTAAATGATTCAGAAAGTGAAATAGTTGGAATTACAATGAGGGATAAAAAAACAATGTCTTATCTGCAGGAATGGATGGGGAAAAAGCAGAAATTGGGCGATGGAAGAATCACAGAAGAGGAATATCTGGAATGGAAACTGCATTGGCCAGAGAATAAGAGAAAAACAGAATATAAAACCGTATGAAGTAAAAAGGAATTGCTTTGCGGAGAGTTACCTGTTAGAATATTACTGGAGTAACCGTGTACAGGGTTGGTAAAAACCTCCTGGATTTTCAGATTCCGTTAAGGGATACAGAAGAAGGGAGGTGGAGCGAATGGATACATACGAAGTCTTGAGCTTATTGTTCTTAGGCGGTACGTTTCTGATTGCTTTGCTTGCCTATTTGGATAATAGGGACAACAAGCGAAAAAAATAGCCTACCCTGTCTGCCAACAGGATAGGCAGCTCTCTTTGAGAGCAAAATAAATTAAAACCTAATCCAGGAGCATCCTGATATGCCCCTTGTCAAGTAGACAGGTGAAATATCTAAAGGTAATCGAGTAGGAGGCGGTGACTAACCGCCGTCCT